>JAIYDW010000170.1 GCA_027487315.1 Verrucomicrobiaceae bacterium
GTTTACGGAGCGTGAGAAGGTGAAGCCTCCAGCAGTTCCGTCAAGAACGAGCGACCCACCACCGAATCCGATGAGGTTGCCGTTCGATGGCGTGGTGTTGGTGGTCAAGATGGAAACGGCGCCAGTCCCTCCCAGTGCCGCTTCACTGTTGATGATGAGGCTACCATTGCGGATGCTGGTCGCACCGGTGTAGCTGTTCGCGGCATTGCTAAGCCGAACCGAACCGCCACCCGTTTTGGTCAAACCGTCCGTCCCCGCCAGGATGCTGTTGATCACACTGCTCGTTCCCAAGTCTGCCTGCAAGCCACCAGCACCAAGGGTAAGTGTGCCGCTGTTGAGCGTGTAGTTGTTTCTGAAGGTGACAAGATTCGCCGTGCTCGTTCCCAGCGTCAGCACGCTTGGATTGGCAAGGAGTCCAGGATTGGGGATCAGAAAAGGAAGGATGGCGGTATCTGCGAGGGTTGGCGCAGCAACGGACCAGTTGGCAGCGTCATCCCAGTTGAAGGTGGTTGCGGTTCCTGCTGTCCACGTTTGATCGGCCGCTCGCAACACGGGCCCAATCTGCCAGAGGGCCACAGTGGCCAGCCATAGGGCTGCACGAGGAGTCGAGATTTTTTTGCTCATAAAGGGGTCTGGTTAGGGACTTGAAGGGTCGAAAAATCGAACGCGGTGATTTTTCCCGAATTTGGGCTCATCAGGCCAAAATTTGAATGCTTTGTCAATACCGAGTGGTCGATTTCAAAAAAAATTAATGTGGCTGAAATAGTAGACCCATCGGGCGAGCTTTCGTTCAGTGTAAGAACAAATGACGTGAAGACCCGAATCTCTCCACATTCGAGAGTGTTTTGGCGAAAGGGCTAGGGAAACGCTTCAGGTGAAGATCGTTTCAATTGACATGCTTCATCGGTCACGAAAGACTTCGAAACGAGGATCTGGTGTGAACGATCTCGGTTTCAAAACTCTTCTTTGGAGTCGTGCTGCACTGGTATTCTGAAAGTCGGGTCGAAACTCGTTGGGATGGGCTTCGGCAGTTAGACCGGTTCTCGAAAAGAGGGTCATTTGGATCCTGCGAACGCAGCGGCTTCAGTGGCAAGGAAGTCGCGCAGCCTGCTATTCAATCAATAGCGGGCAAGGGGCTGACGCAGCCAATGAGGCCGCTCCGCCGACGGGCAAGGTGCCGCGGATTTCGAGAACCGGTCTAGTTGCCAACCCGTATTGAACTCGAATTGGCTCAGGTGCAACCGCAACGGAAGTGGCGGATGCGCTGCTTTCAAATGCGGAACCAGGGTTGAATGGCCCTCCACTCATTGGGCGGCGTCGAACTGCACACGCTAAACCTTAACCCGGTATCGGACATTCGAAGTGCGTAAGGGGCGCGAAGTCCATTGCATTTCCCCGTTCGGACCTAGGATCTTCCGCATCCTTCTGGGCTCCGCCCAAAAACAAACGCGCCCTCTGTTCTTTTTGAACAGGGGGCGCGCAAAGGGAGCGGTTGCCGTTCTCTTAGAACCGGTTGCGGCGGCGGCGGAAGCCAAGGCTCAACAGGCCTAGCAGCAGCAGCATTGCCCGGCTTGGCTCTGGAACCAGGATGACCTGGATGGTTCCCGTCGTGTAGAGATTGGTGGTATCCCATTCAGCAAGGGCATCCCAGCTGGTGAGGTCAGGGAGATTCAGGCTGCTGAAGGTGCCCGTTGGAGTCACCGCATTCCAGTTGAACAACTGCCAAGTGGTGTTGAAGGCCCAGGTGTTGCCGACGTTCGCCAAGGCACTGACGTTCAGCGTGCCGCCGGTGATGTTAATCGACCCCGCGTTGAGGTTCAACAAGTCGGAGGCAGGGAATCCATTGGACGTGCCACTCGTGAAGTCAGTCCACAGATCAAAGTTGAGCGCTGCGCCCGACAGATTGATCGAAGAAGAACCTCCGGTGAGATTGATGGCGAGGTCCTGACCGCCGGTGTCACCCACATTCCCGACATTCAGGATGTTCTGAACCACAACCGAGGCACTTGTGGCGCTGGAGACGATGCTACCGGAACCACCCAGTGTTGGGGTGGTCACGTTGCCCGTTCCAGTCGCACTGCCAGTCGTGTTGTTGATCAACAGGGCACCGCCTGCTCCCACCGTGGTGCCAAGGTCATAGGTGTTGGCGCCTGTCAATTCGAGGGTGCCTGCACCCGTCTTGGCAAGGCTGCCACCTGAGCTGGTGAGGTTGGAAGCAAAGGTCACATTCTGACCGTTGGTGTCGATGCTAATCGCTTGGCTGGCTGCGGTGCTGAAGCGTGCCGAGTAATCCGTGGTGTTGGCCGCAGTGTATTGCAGCGTGCCACCGCCAAAGCTGATCGTTCCAGTGCTGCCCAAGGCCCCGGCGCTATTCACTTGAACCACGCCCGCATTGAGATTGGTGCCGCCATCATAGGTGTTGTTGCCGCTGAGGGACAAGGTTCCTGCACCGGTTTTGGTAATGCCTGCACCCGTTCCAACGATCTTCGCGGAGATAGTCATGTCGACTGCGGACCCAGCAGCATCGCCAATGTTGAAGGTGCGGGTGGAACCATTCAGATCAACTTCCCCTGCATTGGCACCCACACCTGTGCTGGCGATGAGGCCAGTGGAGGTTCCTGTGCCGGTGAACTGAAGTTCAATGCTGCTGCCAGCGCGGAAGCGGAGGCGACCCGCAGTGGTGTCATCGGAATTCAGATTCAAGGTTGGGGTATTATCAGCTCCCGAGAAGGTCAATGGCCCTGGGGTCCCGGCCGTTCCAATCGTGAGCTGGCCTGCACCACCACCGGAGGTGCCGGTGACGTTGTTGGTGCCACCACTGATGTCGAGGAACCCAAATGTCGTGTTACCGCTCACGGTGTTGGAGCCACCGGACCAGATCGGATCCTCAACGGTGACTTCACCCGTGCCATAGTTGATCGAACCACCGGAGTTGACCAAGTTGAACAGGGTCTCGTTGCGGCTGTTGAAGTTCACGGTTCCACTGGTGACGTTGATAAAGGAGTTGTCTCCAATCTGGTCATCACCACCCCAGATAAGTGAGCCACCATTCACGAGAATGTTAGCGGTCACCTTGCTGCCAGTGAGTGGGTTTGCGATCGCCAGGGCGCCGCCGGTCTTGCTCAAGGTAAGGTTGCCGGCTGTGACGGTGGTCACTCCAGCGTAGGTGTTTGAGTCGGCTCCAGAAAGGACCAGATCACCACCGGTGCCATTCAGCGTCAGTCCGCCAACACCATCGATCGCGCTGTCAATGGTGAGGGTCGTTCCCAGGTTAGGAAGCAAGGCACCACCTGATGCACCCAAAGTGACTCCCCGATTGGTGGCGAGGGTCATGTTCGCTGAGGTATTCAGGCCGCCACCATTGAGTGTGAGGTGACCCGCTGTTGGTGTGACGGGCGCCGTTCCAAGCGCACCATCTGCAGCAATGCTGACGATACCGCCGCTGATCGTGGTGGCTCCAGTGTAGCTGTTGGAGGCGTTGCTCAGGAGAAGCGCACCGGCTCCAGTCTTGTCGATAGTGAAGGCACCTGAGACGAGTGCGCTGATTGTGAGGTCTGCCAGGGCTGGACTGTCAGCAACGGAGATGGTCCGGTTGCCACCGAGGTCCAGGTTGCCTGAGATCGTTGACCCGACGGTGTTCGCGGTGGAGGTGACCGAAAGGGTGCCGCCAAGGGTAAGAGTGCCTGCACCTGTGTTGACTTGGTAAACGCTGCCCGCCGCATTGCCTGTGCCACCGAGGGTCAGAATGCCGATGGTATCGCTAAAGCCATTCAGGTTGAGGATGGAGGAGCCGCTTCCATTCAGCGTCACGGTGCCAGCATCCGGAATCACGTTGCTTGCGCCCGAGCGAAGCTCGCCAGCGCTCACGACGGTGCCGCCACCCCAGCTGTTGGCAGTCGAACTGATCGCGAGCACCCCGGCGCCTGTTTTTGTAAACGATGCGGTCGCTGTGCCGGTGACCGCAGCAGTCAAGTCGAGGTCAACCGCTGCAGGGCTGTCCGAGATTGCAAAGGTGCGGCTGGCGCCCAA
>JAIYDW010000146.1 GCA_027487315.1 Verrucomicrobiaceae bacterium
CACGCGATACTGCTCCAAAATCGCGTCCAAAATCTCCAAGGGCCTTCCCCCATCCACCATGAAGTTCTCAGAGATGATTTCAAACCAGTCACAAACCGGCTTCTTCTCCAGAATATGCCGATAGTGCGGCACCCGAAGACCGAGTCCAATCCCCAGTTCCGTGTTCCCGTTGTATGCGTTGGCTGGCATCGCGCGATGAAAATGACTTCAGCCACACACGCATCGCGTCCATGGCTGAAGTCGATCAAAGTTTACTTCTTCGGAATCGTGCTGCATCCGCCCTTGCCTTTGCAGGAGTTTTTGCCCTTGCATCCATTGTCGCCCGTCTTGCATCCGCCCTTGCCCTTGCATTCGTTGTGCCCCTTGCAGGTGTGTTGACCCTTGTCGGCCATTGTCTCGACTGAGGACCCCAGGTTGCTGAATGTCTCAACGCTGTTTGTCTGGGCTGCATACGAGCCAGAAACAAGTCCTGCAAAAGCAGCCACGGCAATGATATTCTTGGTGTGCATATTCTTCGATGAAGGGGGTTTTCGTTGGTTTACCCGCAAGCCATCATGGCCCGCATTCGAAGAATAGGAGTCCCACCCGAACAGGTTATTCCCAAAAATAGAAGATTTTCATCTCCCTCCCCTATTCGACCACCCCATCCTTCATCTTCACCACCCGCTTCGCCGCCGCCGCCACCACCGGATCATGCGTCGCCAAAAGAATCGCCACTCCCAAATCCGCGTTCAACGCCTTCAGCAAACTCAGCACATTGCTCCCATTCGCCGAATCCAAACTCCCCGTCGGCTCGTCCGCCACCAGCAGCACCGGCTCATGCACCACCGCCCGCGCCAAAGCCGCCCGCTGCGCCTCCCCACCCGAAACCTGCGCCGGAAAATGCGTCAACCGGTGCGACAACCCCACTTTCTCCGCAATCACCCGCGCCTTCGCAAACGCCTCCTTCTCAGCCACCCGCGCCAGCAGCAACGGCAACGCAATGTTCTCCAGCACCGTCAGCGTCGGCAGCAAATTGAAGAACTGAAACACAAACCCAATCTTGTCCCGCCTCAACCGCGTCAGCGCCCCATCAGACAACCGCGCCACCTCCTCCCCCGCCAGCGTCAACCTCCCGCTCGTCGGCACATCCATCGCCCCGCACAATTGCAGCAACGTCGACTTCCCACACCCCGAAGGCCCCGTCACCGCCACAAAATCCCCCGCCTCCAAGGTCAACGAAACCCCCCGCAACGCAGGCACCACCTCCTCCGCACCCGGATAGGCGCGTTGCAGGTCTTCAGCGATCAAAACAGGAGCATTCATGCGGCGTTTGAGCAAAACCATACGCCACCCCGCCCCCTTTGGCCCGTCCAATCTGCCCTCAATTCCTCCGCTTGCCCCCACCCCGCCCCTGTGGCATGAACCGTCTGCCTATGGTCACCAAGCTCTTGCACACCCGTTACCGAGTCAACGATCTCGAAAAAACCGTCTCCTTCTACAAAGACGTCCTCGGCCTCGAAGAAGTCAAACGCCACAAATCCCCCCGCGGCTCCGAACTCGTCTTCCTCAAAACACCAAACAGCGACGAACTCATCGAAATCTGCTCCTTCCCCGCCAGCGGCCCCATCGTCATCGGCCCCGACCTCACCCACCTCGCCTTCGAAGTCGCCGACCTCACCGCGTTCGCCGAACACGCCGCCGCCAAAGGCTACACCCTCTCCGACGGCCCCACAGAAAGTTCCAGCGGCACCTTCGCTTTCATTGACGCACCCGAGGGTTATGAAATAGAACTGATTCAATACCGTAAGTAATCCCTGCTCAAAGCTCCCCCAGTTTCATGGAATTCGATTGGATAGACGTCTCCTTTGACCTCACCGCCGTCCCGCCCAAGGACATCGAGGAGACGTTCGAAGATCCTTTCTCCCTCAAGCTACTCCCCGACGCTCACGCCGATTCCTCCAAAGCCAGGTACTACAACCTCGGCAAATCCCTCACCGGCCACGGCATCTTCAGTGTCTTTTGGACCGATGGAAAACGCTACCGCATCGTCTTCGCCCGTCACATGACCCAGGTCGAAAACGACTTCTACGAGCGGAAAAAAGTGGAAGACCTCTGACCCTCATCCCCCATGGCTGCTCCCGACACTTCCCCCGAACTCCCCCTCATTCGTCTCTGGAAGGACGTGCCCGCCTTTGAAACCGACGACGACGAATGCGCCTTCTGGGCCGGTCACCAAATCGATGCCCGCCTCATGCAGATGTCCATGCATCGCCCCGATGTCCGGGAAAGCACCACCATCACCCTCCGCTTCGACCCCCGCATGCTCAGCCGCATCAAGCGCGTCGCCCGCCGCCGCTACCTCAACTACCAAAGCATGATCAAGCAATGGCTCAGTGAGCGGCTCGAGCAGGAACTCAAGGAATAGTCCCTCATGCTCGGCAAGTTCTGGCATCAACCCGCCTTCTGGGCCGTCTCCCTCTGCTGCTGGTTCACACTCCTCTGGTGGCTCTCCTCTCGAAATCTGCCACCCGTCGGCCCCACCTTCGATCACGCCGACAAACTCAAACACCTCGTCTATTTCACCGCCGGCAGCTTCTGCATCGCCCGCTTCCTCATCCTCACCCGCCCCGCCTGGAAAGCCGCCTCCATCACGTTCGCCTGCATCGCCTTCGCCCTCCTCGTCGGTGCCAGCGACGAATACCATCAAACCCTCACCCCCGGCCGCAGCGGCAATGACCCCGGCGACCTCCTCGCCGACACCGCCGGCGGCCTGCTCGGCGCCCTCCTCGCCCTTCGCTCCCGCCCACCCCGCTAAGTCGCCGCTATTTCCTCTAGGAAATCCGGTCGCCACCCGTTTACACTCCTCCCTCGCATGAACCCACTCCCCTCACTCGCCGCCCTCCTCCGCGTCCCAGCCCTCGGCTCACTCGCCCTCCTTCTCGCTTCCTGCGGTGATCAACCCACCGCCAGCACCCCTCCCGCCGCACCACCCGCCAAAACCGAATCCACCCAAGCTCCCGAGCCCAAAGCCGAGCCCCAGAAAAAAGCCCCCGAAACCCTCCTCTCCAGCGCCCCCTCATCCGCCGATGAAGTCTTCGCTGCCCCGCCTCCCATCGACCTCAACGGCTTCGGCAGTGACGAACCCGTCGAACGCCCAGACCTCCCCTCCCGCGGTGTCATCAAACTCGGCCCCAAAGAATTCGTCCACACCACCATGCCCCACTGGGACCAGTTCGACTGGGCCTCCTTCAAACCCACCCGCTGGGGCCGCTACTCCGTCCGCATCACCTACACCCTCTCCCGCGCCAGCCTCCCCGTTCAATTCAAAATCGGCGACCAACGCCTGAAAAAGAACATCCCCGCCGCCAGCTCGCCCACCCAGGTCTACCTCGGCGAAATCTACCTCGCCACCGCCGACTCCGCCCCCTTCTCCATGTACTCCCCCACCTCCGGCCCCACCCCCGTGCTCGACGTCAAAGAGGTCGCCTTCATCCCCGCCAAAGAAAGCACCGAGCCCATCCACCTCGCCGACGATGGCAGCGTCACCCTGCAGGCCAAATCCGCCATCACCTGGTCCGAAGTCATGCGCTACGAACCCAAGCCCGAAAAAAACTGCCTCGGCTTCTGGACCGATCCCGCCGACTTCGCCGAATGGGAATTCATCTCCAGCAAACCCGGTCGCTACCGCGTCACCATCTCCCAGGGCTGCGGACCCGAAAACGGCGGCAGCCAGATCGAAGTCCGCCTCAACGGCCAAAAAACCACCTTCACCGCCGCAGAAACCAAAGGCTTCCAGGACTGGAAAGACGTCGACGCCGGCATCCTCGAAATCAAAACCCCCGGCCTCCAGCGCCTCGTCATCCAACCCCTCGACAAAAAAGGCAAAGCCGTCATGGATGTCCAAAAAGTCACCCTCACACCCGCCTCCTGACCCGGCCTCACCCGTGCCAAGGCACCCCCGTCATGGCAGCCAAACCCAACCCCTTCCAGCCTCCCGCCACCCCGCCGCGCAGCGACGGCTGGATCGGTGCCATCTGGGGTGAAACGCGCGCCCTGCTCTCCATGCTGTTTGACTTCTCCTTCAAACGCTTCCTCACCCCCCGCCTCGTCCGCATCCTCTACAGCCTCAGCCTCCTCGCCGCCGTCCTCTCCGCCCTCGCCTGGATGGCCAGCGGCTTCCGCGACGGCATCATGCACGGCCTCTTCACCCTCGTCACCGGCCCCATCGCCTTCCTCCTCTACGTCCTCACCGCCCGCGTCGCCATGGAACTCGTGCTCGCCATCTTCCGCATCGCCGAACACATCGAAAAACTCCCCACCTCCCGCTCGGATCCAGAGTCTCGCCCATGATACGCCTCACCCTCCTTCTCCTCACCGCCAGCCTCGCCCTCCACGCCGCTGAACCCGCCATCACCCTCCCCGGCACGGACGGCATGGACCACACCCCCCTCAACGTCGCACCAGACAAAAAAGCCACCGTCCTCTTCTTCGGCTCGCCGTTCTGCAACACTTCCAACACCTTCCTCCCGGAGATCAACGCCATCACCGAAGCCTTCGAAGACCGCTTTTCTTTCTACTTCATCCACTCCGAATCCGACCTCCTCATGACCCAGGTCATGGAGCACAAAGAACTCCTCAAGGTCCGCCCCCTCGCCCTCCTCGACCAAAAACAACTCCTCGCCAAACGCACCGGCGCCCGCATCACGCCCGAAGTCGTCGTCCTCTCCGCCACCGGCACCACCCTCTACCAGGGCCGCATCAACGACCTCTACCTCGGCCCCACAAAACGCCAACGCAAAGCCACCACCTCCGACCTCCGCGACGCCCTCTCCGCCATCGCCGAAAACAAACCCGTCCCCACCCCGCGCACCGAAGCCATGGGCTGCAAAATCCCCGGCCTCGAGTAATCACCGCTCCCTCACCAGCGCAAACATCGCCGCAAACGTCTGCGGCGTGAAAACCGTCTTCGGACCCGGATTCACCGCAAAATCCGAGATATCCCCATCCAAAAACAGCGCCTCCCCGCACCCCAGCTCCAAAAACAACGACGCCAGCGCATGAAAACTCACCCGGCGTTTGTCGGCATCGGTTCGATCCGTCACCACAAAAATCACCTGCCCATCCGCCTTGCGCACCCCCACCGCACTGCGCTGCCTCAAGTTCTTCGAATTCACATGGAACGCCGGATGCATTCGCCCCCCGCTCAATAACATCGGACCCGACTGCGTCGCAATCCTCGCCTTCACCCCCAACTTACCAAAAGCCGCCGCCTCCATCACACCAGCCCGGTTCGCCTCATCCACGTAAAAAACCCCATTCGGCTTCAAGTAAAAATTCCCCTCTCCATCCGCCAAGTTCAACTTCACTACCTCCTCCCCCTGACAAACCGTCAACCCGCAAGGCTTCGGCCCGCGCTCGTAAATCCCAGCGTTCGTCGCGAACTCGATCTCCAGCCCCCGCTCCCCCAATCGATCACGCAGCGCCCCAAAATGCCCCATCGGCTGCCCCGCCTGATCCAGCCAATGCAGTTGCAAACGCCCAAGCTCCTCCCGTTCCACTCGCCATACCAAATACCGCACCGACGCCCGCTCGATCACTTCCACCCGCTCCCCACCCAGCGCCCCCGAAACAACCATCCACAAACCGACACAGATCCATCCGCTCAAATCTCGCTTCATTCTCAACGGTTATCCGAAACGCCCACCCCCGAAAAGCAAAAAACCGGATCAGGTCTCAACCCAATCCGGTTTATGAAGCCTTCTCAGCTCAAACTCATGCCCGACGGCGTGACCGGCGCAGCAGCCCCATCGCGGCCAATCCCACCAGCATCGCACTGCTCGGCTCAGGAATCGGTGCCGTCGTGAAACGACCCACCAAATCCGCCCGGCCATTGCCCCCTTCCAGCACCCGGAACTCCGTCGGAGTCGACAACGTATTGTTCAGCGTCGTCGCATCCACCCGAAAGCCCACTTCCAGAAAATACTGCGTTCCTTGCGCATCGCTAAAGTTCAATGGCGCCAGCGTGTTGTTCAAACGCACGATGTCAGCACTCGCGATCGCATCCTTCGTGTTCAGCGTGTTCACCAAAGACAAGCCATAGGTCAACGACTGGGGATTCGGTATGACGCCCAACGCAGGAGCAAAATCAAACTCCAGCGTCAAATCGACCGACTGCATCCCGGTCTTGTCCAAGATCGTCCCGTTGCGATACCACAACGACCCAAACACAAACTCCTGGTTCGGCACCGCTGAAACCGTCACCGAAGGGTCAAACAGCAACCCGCTCGTGTGAGGAAACGGCGCATGCGAAGCCCTCTTGCCCCACTCGAACGCTGCCGCACCTTCAGGGTTCACCAGCGAGGGCGCCAAATACGTGTCGATGCCTGCTGCATAACCATTGGTCAAATCGTTGTCGATCCGGGAGACGCTCTTCGAACTCTCTTTGACCGGATTCGAGAAATTGCCTTCCAAAGTGAACTCAAGCGTTTGGGCATTTGCCGACAAGGCAAACGTTCCTGTCAAAGCCAGAGCAGAGAAGGCAGACATTAAGGAGGGGGATTGGATTTTCATGATCGGAGTTTCAGGTTCGCGTCTTTGAATTGAGAAGCTTCTCATGTTTAATGTAATTTTGAGAATATAGCAACATTAATTTCCATATTTTATCATATTTTTAATGCAATAGTGCCAATATTTTGATTTTTGATATATTTAACCCCTCCAATGATTGCCACCGCCAGTCTCGGCATCCCCAAGTGCAAAACAGGCTCCTTCCCCTGATTTCATAAGGCCCCCAAGCTCACCAGTCGCCATCCCACCCTTAGCTTTTCTCTAATCGCTTCCACGCCTCACGCCTAACCGTGCCCATTGACATTCTCCCTTCTCCGTCGAATCCTCTCAGCCTTGAGTCCGTCCCGCATCGCCCGAACCCTCCTCGTCCTGGCCCTCGCCGCCAGCATCGGACTGCACTGGATGCTCCTCCAAAGCGTCGCTTGGGTCAGCATGATCGCCGGCTTCAGCCAGAAGAATTCCCTCCAAACCGCCGTCACCATGACCTTCGACGGCAATCACCCCTGTCCGCTTTGTCTCGCGGTCAAAGCCGGTGAAAACTCCGAGAAGCAATCGGACAAGCCCGATCTCCTCAAGGGCAAAGACCTCGGCTGCTTCGCCCTGAACGAGATCTTTCACGATCTCCCTCCCTGCCCGAAAGGATCCGAACCCAATCCCACCCCGGCACCTCAAGACACGCCGTCAGTCCGCAACAGCCGCCCGCCCGTGCCGCCCCCACGCCTCCAGGCCTGACAGCCCCACCCCGCCGCTGCGCTCCGCGCTTTCGGCATGACTCCGAAAAGACACTTTCGGGTCCCCTCGATGGCTCAAGCCATGTGCTTGTCCTCTTCACACCCTCCCACCGCCGAGTCGTGTTCTGACCCGTCTCCCATTCAATCTCACTTATTCTATGAAACTTATTCTCTCCTGCATCGCCCTCCTCCTTATCGCCACCCCCACCCTCCGCGCCAGTCACGGCCAAAACTTCCTCCTCTTGGAAGACTACGACCTCCCTCGATCCGGCCACGGCCAGATCCTCGGTGCCTTCGACTGGGAACGCCAAAACGGCATCGACTCCTACATCTCGGAGCCGAATTTCATCCTCGGCATCGCTCCCTGGCTCGCCTTCGGCCTCACCGCTCATTTCGCCGACGAAGCCGGCGAAGGCTGGAACTACACCTCCGCCACCCCACGCCTCTACTTCCGCCTGCCCACCTCAGATTCCCTCCCCTTCAACCTCGGCTTCAGCGCGGGTTACCAGTTCGCCGAAGGCCAGGACCCCCAGTCTGACTCCCATGAAGAAGAACACCATGACGAACCCGAACACGGTCATGAAGAAGAAGACCATCATGCCGAAGAGCATGACTCCGGCCACCCCCATCACGCCGGCGGCATCGACGACCACGACAACAACCTCTGGCACACCCGCCTCCTCCTGGACGCCGACCTCTCCTCCTCAACCAAACTCGTCCTCAACTTCATTGGCGTCTTCCCCGAAAGTGGCAGTCCAGCCTGGGGCTACGGCATCGGCCTCCGCCAAAAACTCATCGACACCGTTGCCCTCGGCCTCGAAGCCCGTGGCGACCTCGACAGCAACGGCCAGCACGAACTCCTCGCCGCCACCTACTGGAGCCCCATCCACGACCTCACCTTCCGCGTCGGCGCCGGCTTCGGCCTCACCGAAGCCACCCCTGACTTCGTCCTCCGCACCGGCGTCATCTTCCGCTTCTAAGCCGACCTCATCTCAAAAACCTCAGCCACCCATTGCGCCCCACCCGCGCAATGGGTGCTCTCTACAGGTCAAGACCGCGCATAATGCCGTTCAACGGCATTATCGCTGTCACCCCACCCTCATGGCCTGGCCGATCCCCCAAAACGGCTATCCCAACGCTCTTAGCCCGCCACCGCCTCCGACTCCACGCTCAGCCAAAGCATGGGCACTTCACCCCATAGCGCGCCCACACCCCCGGGCCCTATCCTCGGGGCGATGAAAACAAAACTCTCTCACACCCGCAACAGCCTCCCCCAAAAGGTCCGTCTCGAAATGACCAGCCTCCTGCAGCAGCGCCTCGCCGACTCCATCGACCTCATGCTGCTCGCCAAACAAGCCCACTGGAACGTCAAAGGCCCAAACTTCATCGCCCTCCACGAACTGTTCGACAAAGTCTTCAACGCCACTGTCGGCTACGTCGACACCATCGCCGAACGCATCGTCCAACTCGGCGGCATTGCCCATGGCAGCGTCCGCATCATCGCCAAAACCTCCAGTCTCCCCGAGTACCCCGCCTCCATCCACAACGGCGGAAAACACGTTGCCGAACTCGCCCATGAAATCGCCTTCTACGGCGAACTCATCCGCTCCGCCATCGTCACCGCGACCCAACTCAAAGACGCCGACACCGCAGACATCTTTACCGAAGTCTCCCGCAGCGCGGACATGAACCTCTGGTTCGTCGAAGCCCACGAACAATCCGAAGAATAGCCTGCCACCTCCAACTCCGCCACTCCACCTCCCGCCCACAAAACGCATCATGAACCTCCTTGTCATTCTCCTCATCATCCTCCTCATCGGCGGGGGCGGCTACGGTTTCCGCACCGGCAACCACTACATGGGCGGCGGCGCCTCCCTCATCGTCATCATCCTCCTCGTCCTGCTCCTCACCGGCCGCATCTGACCAGCGTCAACACCACTCGTCACCCATGAACTTTCCGTCCTCCTTCTTCATTGCCGAGTTCGCCCTCTGTCAAAGTGGCAAAGCCTCCAGTTCATCAGCCTCCCCAGCCAACGCCGAGGCTTCCCAGTGTGCCCCATCCTTCAAAGTCTAATCCAGCCTCACCTCCCTCCCCGCCACCTGCGGCCCCGAACCCCCAACCAGAAAATGCCCAGTCATCATCGCGATCCTCATCGTCTGCCCCCACATAGCGGCCACGACGTCAGAGACACCCTCGAACTCAACACCGCCCTCGCAGCCGAAATTCATAAACCTGCGCACGCCGAACTCGGTGTTTGCGAAGACCTCCTCGACTGGGCCCTTCACCTCTATGATGACGAAGCCTCAAAGCCCCCCATCGCATTGATCAACCTCACCAGGAGACCCGCAACACCCCCGCCCCCGACTCCCCAACCCGTGCCCCCCACCGGCTACGCCACCCGCGACCGCTTCGGCCACCTCCTCCGCCTCACCAGTTAGCCCATCCTATTTGACAGGCAGAAGCGGCGTTCGTGCCAAATCAGACTGCAGCACGAAAATCCCCTTCGGCGGACCCCACCCCCACTCCGCCCCCACCCGCCGAGAGGCCCCGGTTGTACCCTTCTCGCGCCCCTGCGCCTCGATGCCGTCCAAAGCAACCAAAAAGGCCGCCCTGGTCTCCTTGTGAATCGATCCAATCGCCCGCGTCAAAGACCGCCGCAACTCCAACCGCTCCCCAAGTGTTGTCACCTCCAGCATCGCGAATGGCTGCAATTTCACCCCATCCACCTCTCCAATTTCATTCCCCACCTCCTTTGCCATCGCCAATCCGTAGGTGCGTTCCTGATTCATCTCAACAAGCGCCGCAAAATCACCCTCCTTGGCCATCTCCAGAATCCGCGCGTCAATCTTCGCGAGATACCTCGAAAGCAACTCTTCCGTCTGCCGCCTCCTCTCTGCTCGAAGCTTCTTAACCTCCATCTCAAACGAGCCAACCTCTCCCTCCGCGTCCAACCGCTCAACACCTGGTTCCTTCAACCTTTCATACTCAACGACAATCCAATAAACACTCCCCCCAATCGCCAGCAGACTCGCCACACTCAGGCACCCCAAAACTCTCCCAAAACGCCCCACCCGCTTCTCAAAAACCTCCTCCTCTATACCTGGGTTCACCATGTCCACCAGATCCAACCACCTCATGTAATAAAAGTGCGGCTGCAAACTCGCCCGCCAAGTGAATCCAAAAAGAAACACCAGCCCGAATGTGACTAATCCAATTTTGTCTACAGTCATGGATTCAAATCGTCTAATGGCCCACATTAATCTCTATTCGCGCATTTCAAAACGGATTTTATCGGCATAATCTTAGCATCTCTTGTGCAGTGATTGAGTTTCAACTTGATCCTAAACTAAGCCATTTGCTTAGCCTTGTCCGATCGTCAAAAGCGCCGCCTCCACCAATCCCACCCAACCCACCCCAAAAACCTCAGCCATTCGTTGCGCCTCACCCCCGCAAATGCTAGTTTTTATAGCTTCCGACCGCGCGTTATGCCGTTCAGCGGCGTTATCTCTGTTACATACCCCTCATGGACTGGCTTCTCTCTCTCGGCACCTTCGGCAAAATCCTCAACACCATCATCCTCGTCATCGAGGTCCTTCTGGTGTTCAATTTGATGATCCTCGTCCACGAATGGGGCCACTTCCTCGCCGCCCGTTGGCGCGGCCTCTACGTCGACCGCTTCCAAATCTGGTTCGGCAAACCCCTCTGGAAAAAAACCATCAACGGCGTCCAATATGGCCTCGGCTGCATCCCCGCCGGCGGCTTCGTCTCCCTCCCCCAAATGGCCCCCATGGAGGCCATCGAAGGCAATGTCGATACCAAAGAACCCCTGCCACCCATCACCCCCCTCGACAAAATCATCGTCGCCTTCGCCGGCCCACTCTTCAGCTTCTGCCTCGCCGCCCTCTTCGCCTTCCTGGTCTCCTGGCTCGGCAAACCCGAAACCGAACCCCTCGTCACCACCACCATCGGCTACGTTGCCGAAGACAGCGCCGCCTCCAAAGGCGGCCTCAAAGTCGGCGATAAAATCATCGAAATCGACGACCAGCCCATCAAACGCTTCGAAGGCTTCGTCGACTCCGTCCGCTGGGCCATCATCGCCAGCGAAGGCACCAACATCGTCTTCAAAGTCGACCGCCCCGGCCAGGGCCTCGTCGAATGCCCCGTCCCCGCAGACGCCGCCCGCGTCGCACCAGAAAAAGCCTCCTGGTTCAGCAGCATCTTCAAACGCCCCCCTCTCAAAGATATCGGCATCGCCGGCAAAGAAACCCCCATGGTCGGCCAAGTCCAGGAAAACAGCCCCGCCGCCGAAGCCGGCCTCCAATCCGGTGACCAACTCCTCACCCTTAACGGCCAGCCCATCTACAATCGCCTCCAAATCAGCGAAGTCGTCCAGGCCTCCGACGGCAAACCCATCGCCCTCACCATCCGTCGCTCCAAAACTGAGCAAGCCATCTCCATCACCCCACGCCTCCCCGACAAACGCCCAGAGGATATCACCAAACCCATGCTCGGCATCGTCTGGCACGCCACCGGCAAGCGCGAGATCAACCACCCCGGTGTCGGCGAGCAACTCTCCGCCGCCTCCCGCAGCATGGTCAACATGATCCAAAAACTCTTCTCGCCCAAGTCCGACATCAGCCCCGCCCACATGAGCGGCCCCGTCGGCATCGGCCGCGTCTATTACAACCTCCTCCAGGACCCCGACGCCCTCCTCATGGTCCTCTGGTTCTCCGTCGTCCTGAACGTCAACCTCGCCATTATGAACATGCTGCCCTTCCCCGTTCTCGACGGCGGCCACATCACCATGGCCATCGCCGAATGGATCCGCCGCAAACCCCTCCAAGGCCGCATCCTAGAAGCCTTCCAAACCGCCTGCGCCCTCATGCTCTTCGGCTTCCTCATCTTCGTCACCCTCAAAGACGCTGGCGACCTCTTCCTAGGCGGCAGCAAAAAAGACAAAGCCTCCCCCGCCAAACCCGGCACCGAAATCCAGTGGCTCCCCAAAGCCGACCGTAAGTAGCACAGGTTTTTGCTCCTCGTAACCTGTGTCCTCTCACCGCCGCCGCCACCAAGCCGCCAACACACTTCCAATCAAACTGTGAAACACCGCTGAAATCGCCGACGGCACCGCCGTCAGCGGATCACTGAAATGCGTCGTCGCCAGCTTCGCCCCCAGCCCCGAATTCTGCATCCCCACCTCGATCGAAATCGTCCGCGCCACTGAGTCCGTCCGTCCCAACACCCGCGCCGCCAGCCACCCCAATCCAAAACCCCCGGCGTGCAGCAAAAACACTGCCAGCAGCAGACTCCCCGCTGACGCCGCGATCGCCTCCTTCTTGTCCGCCACGATCGCCCCCACGATCAGCACAATGAACAGCACACTCATCACCGGCATCGCCCCCGCCAGCCGCCCCACCACCTTCGGCATCACTTGGTTCAGCCCCAGCCCCACCACCACCGGCAGTACCACCACCATCATCATGTCCAAAAGCATCGCCCCCACCGGCACCGGCACATAAGCCCCCGCCAACCAGGACGTCAGCAGCGGCGTCATCACCACCGCCGCCAGCGTCGAACACGTCGTCATCAGCACCGACAGCGGCACGTTTCCACCCGCCAGATGCGTGATCACATTCGACGCCGTCCCCCCCGGACAACTCGCCACCAAAATCAACCCCACCGCCAGTGGCCCCGGCAACCCCAGCCCCTTCGCAACCGCCCACCCCAGCAGCGGCATAATGAGAAACTGCGCCACCACCCCAATCAAAACATTCACCGGCTCCTTCAACGCTCCCGCAAAATCCTCAAACCGCAGCGTCAGCCCCATCCCCAGCATGATCAGCCCCAGCCCCGGCGGAATGTGCGGCAAAAACCACGTAAAATGCCCCGGCACCACCCAGGCCCAGGCCACCCCCAGCAACAACCAAATCGCAAACGCATTCGTGATCCTCGCAAACATCGCTCTTCTTTGACAGTTCCCTCTCTCTTGTGCAAGCGCTCAGCTTCCCGCGCTTGCCTCTCACCGCATTTCCCTTCATCCTCCACAATCATGCACCGCCTCCTCATCTGCCTCCTCGCCCTCACCCTCTCCACCTCGGCGCAAACCATCAAGCCCCCAAAATTCCAACTCGTCAAATCCGCCACCCCCGCCGGCTTCACCCTCAAAACCCTCGACGTCGCCGCCTACCCCGAACACACCGTCCAACTCCTCGTCTACGTCCCCGACAAACCCGGTGCCTACCCCTGCATCCTCGATATCCACGGTGGCGGCTGGCAAAAACGCCAAATCGAAAGTGACAAACCCATGATGGAACGCCTCGCCCAGCGCGGCTTCGTCACCGCCCTCGTCACCTACCGCCTCGCCCAGGAAGCCCAATACCCCGCTGCCATCGAGGACGTCAAAGCTGCCCTCCGCACCCTCCGCGCCAAAGCCGCCGAGCTCCACATCGACCCCGCCCGCATCGGCTGCATCGGCGGCTCCGCAGGCGGCCACCTCTCCGGCCTCACCGCTATGACCTCCGGCATCACCGACCCCCAGGAACCCGGCCCACACCCCGACCAATCCAGCGCCGTCCAAGCCGCCATCGTCATGGCCGCCACCCAGGACCTTGCCGCCGCCAACAAAGAAAAAACCAGCGAGAACGCCATCGCCTTCTTCGGCGGCAGCTACGCCGAAAAACCCGACCTCTACGTCGCCGCCTCCCCCATCACCCACGTCCGCCCTGGCGTGCCACCCACGATCTTCATCGAAGGCGAACGCGACACCCTCAAAATCGGACGCGCCGAAATGATGGAAAAACTCAAAGCCGCCGGTGTCGAAACCGCCCTCTACACCCTCCCCCAAGCCCCCCACCCCTTCTGGATGAGCCAACCCTGGCTCGATCAAGTCATCGACATCGCCACCCCCTTCTTCAAAAAACACCTCGGCGAACCCAAATTCACCTCCGCCAAAGCCAAACCCGCCAAGCCTGAGCAACCCAAGTTCACCGCCTACACCACCCCCGAAGAAGCCACCGAAAAAGACCCCGACTTCGCCATCCAGGGCGAGTTCACCGCCGCCATCGAAGACAAACGCTGGGGCATCCAAATCTGGGCCCTCGGCAAAGGCGAATTCGAAGCCGTCGCCTACCAGGGCGGCCTCCCCGGCGACGGCTGGGACCTCGACCGCGCCGCCATGTCCCGCACCCTCGGCCGCCGCGACGACGCCCTCGGCAAAGTCGTCTTCGAATCCGCTGACAAACAACTCCGCGCCGAAGTCACCGCCGACACCGCCGAAGTCTTCGACGGCCAGGGCACCCGCATCTTCGAAATGACCCGCGCCCACCGCAACTCCCCCACCGAAGACGCCCCACCGCCCGCTGGCGCCACCGTCCTCTTCGACGGCAAAGGCATCAACCGCTTCCCCAACTCCCGCGTCACCGAGGACGGCCTGCTCATGGAAGGCGTCACCAGCGAGGACCAATTCCAAAGCTTCACCGCCCACATCGAATTCCGCCTCCCCTTCATGCCCGACGCCCGTGGCCAAGCCCGCGGCAACAGCGGCATCTACCTCCAAGGCCGCTACGAAGTCCAAATGCTCGACAGCTTCGGCCTCGACGGCAAAGACAACGAATGCGGTGGCCTCTACAAAATCGCCGCCCCCAGCCAAAACCTCTGCTACCCGCCCCTCACCTGGCAGACCTACGACATCGACTTCACCGCCGCCCAATACGACGCCACCGGCCAAAAAACCGCCAACGCCCGCCTCACCGTCACCCACAACGGCACCGTCATCCACAACAACGTCGAACTCCCCGCACCCACTGGCGGAGCCAAAGTCCCCGACAGCGCCACCCCGGGTCCCATCCACCTCCAAAACCACGGCAACCCCGTCCGCTACCGCAACATCTGGATCCTCCCCAAATAGCCCCCCGCTCCAATCCGCAATCCAAAATCCGCAATCCGCAATCGAACGTGCCCTTCCTCCTCTCCAACGCCCCCATCCTCCCCGAAGCCCCCCGCTTCGAACCCGAAGAAGGCGCCGAGGTCCAATTCCTCGGCACTGTCCGAGGCACCGAAGACGGCCAAACCATCACCGGCATTGACTACTCCGCCTACCTCCCCATGGCCGAGAAAACCCTCGCCACCCTCCTCGAAAAAGGCCTCGCCCAGCACGGCCCCCACCGCGTCTTCATCCAGCACCGCCTCGGCTTCGTCGCCGCCCTCGAGCCCAGCCTCCTCCTCCGCGTCCACACCAAACACAGCGCCGCCGCCTTCGAGATCTGCCAGTGGTACCTCAAAGAAATCAAGACCACCGTCCCCATCTGGAAAAAACCCGTCTGGGCCCCCTAATCCCCTTCCCCCGTGGGGCGCGCCGCTGGCTCGCCCGCTTCCCGGCGCTACCAATCAAACCTCAAACGAGTGCCTCACCTCCAACGGTGCCCCGCACATCACACACGTCGCCCGCTTCGAGTTCGTCTTCGCCCCGCACTTCGGACAATCCGTGATCTGCGTGCTCATCCGCCCGTCCGTCGTCCCATCGCGCAGATCCACCTCCAAAATCTTCGCCTTCAACTCCTCCTCCGTCACCCACCCCCGATCCCGCATCAACTCCCACATCGCCTGACACCCCAGCGACAACCGATCCAACCGCCGCTGCATCCGCGCAAATTCGCTCACCACCGCATCCGCTTTGTCCCCCGCCTCCCGCGCCTCACTCTGCGCACTGTTGATTCGTCCATCTTGATGAAGATCCCAAATGAAGTCCATGGAGCTCGATTCTCAACGCTCGCCTCCCATTTGCCATTACAATTTCCTGGGCACTTCCTCCACCCCAAGCCACCCGCTCCCAATCCTCAAAACTGAATCCCCACCCGCGTCCCCAACACCACCACCGTCCCCGCCTGCGGCACCGCCGAATCAATCACCTGCACATCCAGCGTCACATGCATCCAGGGCGTCAGTTCCACATTGTAAAAAATCTCCCCCCCAATCTCATCATCCAGCCCCCCTACCTGCGCGATCAACCCGTCCGCCAGCTTCTGATAATACATCCCCGCTCCCCATCGATCCCTCTCCCGCCCAGGCAGCAATCCCACCCCGCCAAGTCCCAGCGCCGCATGCGCCCGCACCGGATTCGGACCTCCATCCGAAAGACCCGCCCGCGCAAACACCCCCATCCCCCGCTCCTCATCCCCCACAAAATACTGATACCCATTCCAAAACACCGCCCAACTGTCCGCATCCGTCTCAACCTCTTCACCCGCCTCCAACTCCTCCAACACCAAGCGTGGATCACTGCCAAACGGCAGCCGCAATTGGTTCACGCTGTACAGACCGCCAAACACCATCCCACCCGGCTTCTCTCCCAACTCGTACTCAAACTCCCACTCCGTCGCAAACGTCGTCCCCTCATACAGCGCGAACGGATTCTTTCCCGCCGTCTCCTCAGAGCCAAACACCGTGAAACTCCCCATCATCCCCTCAATCGGAATCAAGACCAAACCACCACCCAGCGTCACCGCCGGCGCCACCCCGGCCTCCACCGGCGAATACAGGAACCCCAAATTCATGAAGTGCTGATTCGAAATCGCATTCCCCGTGATCGGATTGTTGTCCCCGTAGGTCGTATTCAACAAACCCCCCGTAAGTCCGATCTTCTCCGTCAAAAATTGCGTGAACGTCAGCTCCGTCAGCGCCAGCACCTCATTGCCTCCACTGCCCTCGACCAGCGGAAACACCGCCTGATTATTCACGGGCGAAGTTGCACCCGCCCCCCTCACTGCCGTCGCCCCACCCCGCCCCTCAAGCCTCGCCTTCAACATCCCGCCCGGCCATAGCCCCGCCTTCTTGGTATCAAACACCACGCCCAGGTTCCCGGAAAAAACATTCCCCACATCATGGCCCAGGTTCAACCCGCCTCCAGCCACTCCCTGAAAACTGTAAATCCCGTTCAAATCCACCGTCAGCCCCTTCTCCGCCATCCCACTCCGAACGCCCCCCCAATCACCCGTCAATCGCGAATCAAAACCCGCTGCCTCGCCCGCTTCACCACCCGCACCAACAACCGAAGTCGGACTCCCGGCAAACAAAGTCCCCGCACCAAAGAAAACACTCAACACAAACGAACGGAACATAACCATGAATTCTGAAGTTTACTTCGGAAACAACATCACGAGACCAAACCGAATCCCCCACTCAGGCCCGCCATTCGGTCCCTCCAAATAATACCGTCCACCCACGAACGCCTGCATCGGCTGATTCCCAATCTTGAACAACTGCGCAATGACGAAGTTCAACGGCACCGACCACTGATCACCCACCCAATCATAAGTGCTTTCAGAGTTCAGCGTGAAGGTCGTCTTCGTCGCCGTGATGTACGATACAAACGGCTGCAAAAACGTCGCATTCACCTCCCCGCGCGCCTCATCCCCGGCATACGACCACAAATGATTCGCTAACATCCCATACGTCCACGGTCCATGCTGCTTCAAAGCCAGCACCGTCGGCCCCGCTCCCCACTTCTCACCGCCAAGCTGGCTGTCCGTCGCCGTCGGCCAAAGCGCCACCGGTCCCGCCGCCAGGATCCATCCCCCAACCGGCTTCTTGGGCGAAAAGAAAAAACTCTGCACCGTATCGCCAAGCCCCGCCGCATCCCCCAGCCCCGGCGCCGGAGCCTCCGCGTCAATCACCGGCACAATCGTCCGCACAATCAGATTCCACTCCTCATTCAAACTCAGCGGTATGACCGGCTGAATGTTCAAGGTGAACCGCGTCGCATCATTCACCCCGATCCCAAAATCAAAATTCGCCTGGAACGGCACACTGATCAAACTCGCCACCGGATTCGCCAACTGCTGCGCCAAATCAGGCTCAGCAGCCGCCTCCTGCCCAATCACATTCAAACTGACACTGGTCAGCATTCCGGCGGCAAATCTGAGGGTGCGTTTCATCATACCAAATACCTTTTTCGAAGACTCACTTAATTTGTTACAAACTGCCTGCACCCAATCGAAAATAGGGTGCCAAGTCAAGCCGGATCAACCCACCCGCCAAAAATCCTTGCCCGCCCTCCTGTCCCGGGCCTCCCACCCCCAACTCCCTCACCTCTCAATCTCTATCACTCTACAATGATCCATGCGTCCGATCAGTGACAAAAAATTCAGCAAAAAATCTAACGCCTCTTTCGCTAAAGAATCAGCCGCCTTTCAGTAAAACTGACATTCTCGTCACAAATCTGCTTTTCCCTATCTAACACTTTTTGTTTGCCTAACAACTTCTCTACCTAACTCTTCGTCAAGCAAATTTTTCTTCGTTAATCTCGCCTTGCTGCTGAGTTCTAACAAGCCACCTGTCGACCGTGCTCACCTGGGCACTCCAAAATCACAACCTCGCCACACACAAACCCACCATGAAAAACAAACACGCACTCATCGCCATAGCGGCCTCATCCGCTATGGCCTCCCTGTCATTAGCACAAGACCCGGGCCGCAACCCTGTGCCCGCCAACCGCCTCTTCCCAACGGGAAACGTCATCTTCTTCCATCCCGATGGCACTGGCATCAATCATTGGAACACCGCCCGCCTTTATTTCAAGGGCCCGGATAGCTACCTCAATTGGGATCTCCTCCCAAACATGGCCGCCTATCGCGGTCACATGATCAACACCACCATCGGCACTTCGAACGGCGGCGCCACCACTCACGCTTTCGGCTACAAAGTCGATGGCTACGGCTCCTTCGGCAAGGACGGTGATGGCGGCGTCACACCACCCACCGACGTTTTCATCAACAGTCTCTCTGGCTTCAGCGGCTCGATCATGCGCCAAGCCGCTAACGCAGGTCTCCCAGTAGGCGTCGTCAACGACGGCCACATCGGCGAACCTGGAACCGCCTGCTTCCTCTCCGAAGTTGGCAACCGCGGCAACTGGCAGGAAATCACCCGTCAAATGATCCAGGGACGCAGCGCAAACGATGTCCGCCCATGGGTCATCATGGGTGGCGGCGAGGCTGACACCCTTCCAAGCGGCACGACCCTCCTCCACCGCAACCACAATCAAGAGCGCGGCCAAGCTCTCAACTCAACACTGAGCCTCCGCTCCGACTCGATCAACCTCGAAGCAGAGTGGGATACCCAGCTCATTGGCGGCGTTGCATCTCCAGCTAACTTGGTCGGCGTCAACGGTGGAACCGACATCAGTGCCATCGGCACGGACAACGCCATCGTTGTTAAAACCCGTGCGCAATTCGATGCGCTCGCGACCGCCTTGAACAACAACCCAAACTACGCTCCCCGCGTCTTGGGCATCTTCGCCTTCCAGGACATGTTCAATGACCGGAACGAGGAGGATCTCATTAACCGCGGCAAAATCACCGCAGATCCCGTGAACTTCGTCGGCCCGGTGGACCATACCAACCTCGGCGTTCGCTCGAAAGCCAGCCGCATCATTCTCTGGGGTGATACTGCGGGCAATCCTGGCCACAACGCCCCGACCTTCGCCCAAATGACGGATGTCGCCATTAAGATCCTCGACCGCGCTGCTAAAGCTCAGGCAAACGTCAACAATCGCCGCTTCTTCCTCGTCGCCGAGCAGGAGGCTAACGATAACTTCGGCAACAATGACAACGCGATTGGCATGCTCCACGCCATGGCCGACACGGATAAGGCGATCGGCGTCGCTCGCGCCTTCCAAACGAACAACCCGCGCACCCTCATCCTCACCGCAGCCGACAGCGATGCCGGCGGCATGCAAGTCGCGGCACCCTACCGGGACAACGTCGACGGTGGCCCGATCGAACTCGCTGGCACCCCAATCCCAGGCCCAATCAATACCTCGACCAACACTTCCAATCCCGCATTCCTGAACCTTGGCCAGTTCTACTTCGGGTTCAACACCAACAATGCAACCGGCAGCACCAACCTGCCGAACATCGCGGACGGTCTCGAAGGTCGTGGACAAAGTGGAACCTCGGGCGGAACCCTCATGTTCCTCTCTGAACCCGATGCCTTCGGTCAAAAAATGGAGTTCGCCATCAACTGGGCGGGTTCCGGTGATTACACCGGTGGCATGATCTCCCGCGCCTCCGGTCTCAACGCTGGCCTGCTCAACAGCGTGTTCTCAGCGCGCTTCGATAACATCGATGTCTACCGCATGATGTACACCACCCTGTTCGGCACCCTCCTAAACTACCCCACCACAGACGCGCCAGTGCGCCCTTGATTCAACAACTCCTCAAAACAATCTCTTGCCCGCTTACTGAATATGAGAAACTCACTCTACGCAGCGTGGTGCATCGGAGCGATCATCGCAGCGGCGGCCCCAAAGGCCGCCGCTGTCACGACGGTCGTCACCTCTGATGCCTTGGATCTCGCTTCCGCTTTCGCTCCCTCCCCGGGTGCCGCCACCGTCACCGGAAACTTCGTCGAAGTCTCCAATGCAAGCCAAATCGGCACTTTCACAGACGGTGGTGGAACCATCGGCATCAACTCTGGAATCATCCTGAGTTCCGGAAACATTTCAGAAATTGGCATCGGAGCTGTCGCCCCCCTTAGCACCAGCTTTGCAGGTTCGCCCAACGCCAGCACCAATGCCCTTCTCAATCAAATCCCTGGACTCAGTTCAGTTCATGGCGACACCGTGCGCTTCTCCCTCGGGATCGACGCCGGCATCGCCAATGACTACATCAACTTCTCCTTCGCCTACCTGACCAGTGAGATCTCTCCCTCCGACAAGTTTGGCGTTTTCGTTGATGGCATCTACTCCGGATTCCTCGCCGGATCCGTGATCGACCAAGCTCATCCCTGGATGAATTCGGCCGCCACCAACCTCGGCTTCGGCCAAGCCCTCTACGAAAACGGCAACACCCTCAACCCGCAGTTGTTCACCCTCTCACTTAGGGTTCCCAATCCGGGATCCGCCTTCGAAGTGGACTTCGTCATCGCTGATGTCTTTGGGGATGGCATTGATACAGCCATATTCCTTGGTGATTTCACCGCAACGACAACCGCACAGGGCCAGGTTTTGGCGATACCCGAACCTTCTCGGACAGCCTTTCTTGCCCTTGCCGGTTTCGCTTGGTTGCGCCGCCGCAACCGTAGCTAACTTCCAACACCAAGATCAATTCTAAATTCTATCCACCAAGGCCGACGCATCCAGCGTCGGCCTTTTTTCTCCAACTCCATCCACCTCAAAAACCCCACTTTACGCTCCTCAGCACAAACTTAGCCCGAATGCGCGATTTGAGGTGGCTCAAGCGCTTCCAATCGCGGTGTTCGGGTTCAATCTATGGCGTGCAAACGCCTGCCGCAGCCACCCCGAAACACCAGAGGCTCACACTTTTCCCATTCATCATTCCATCGACCGACGCACATCCATCAGCACCTGATCACCAGAATCAAGCCTGATCAAACCCATCCGGGGAAACTCCAAATCCAAAATCACATACACCATCACCGAGATCACCACCGCAAATCCAAGCATGTGCAACACCCTCCTCCCCTCCCCCTCACTCATGCCATAACCCGCCAGCAACGCACTCACGAGTGTCAGCACCAGCAGCATCCCGAAAATCACCATCGGCGGATGCTGCTTCATCGATTCCACACGACTCGTCGCCGTATCAAACATCTGGTTCAGCGCCGAAAGCATCAGCGTCGCCACTGACGGCGGCAAACTCGCACTCGCACCTACCGCATGGCTCCAGATCTCCCCCTGCTTCTTCATCGCTTGCCCATGCACCGCCAACGCCGCATCAACCCCTTTCCCAATCTGCCGGTAACTCTCTAACCTCAGCTCCAGATACTCCCGAAACATCTGCCGCAACGCCGGTTGATCCTCCGGCTTGAGGAGATCAATCCGCAACCACGCCGTTCCCACATCATTCGCCTCTTGGACAATCATCTGCCGCCGCGCATCAAAGCGTGACGCCGCCCCGGAAAACGAAAACGCCATCACCAATCCCATCAGCCCAAACACCGCCCCTTCCAGCGTCCCCAGCCCTGCTCGCGCCTTGTCACCTTCCTCCGCCGCACGCTTCTTGCCCAATCGCCAACCGCACTCCAACAACCCGATCATCCCCAACAAAAGGCACACCCCAATATAGGGAGCCAAGGTCGCAAATACCGAGAGACTCTCAAACATAACACACCTCAAAAAATCCACTGCACCCGCGCCAGAAAACTATCCGCCTCTCCCTCCGTCCCCTTCGCATCCAGCCACGTCCTCCCCCACGTCACGCCCAACTTCCATCGCTGACTCGCCCACCAGTTCATCCCCAACGACACCCGGTCAAATTCCCCCCCGTCCACCGATCCATCCGTCAAATCCACATGCGCAAACCGCGCCACCAACTCCGGCGCTCCCCACCTGCTCTTCGGAACCACCCGCCGCGCATACCCCACCGTCCGGTCATACGGCCGCGTCTCCCCCGTCAACACCCAGCTCGCCGTCACATACCAGCCTTTGAACGTCGGATCCCCCGCCGATGGCGAACTCACCCACGCCTGCGTGTACTCTCCCAACAGAGAAAACGGCCCCCGATTCCACAGCGCCTCCAATCCCAAATGCGCCGCATGATCCGCCGCAAATCTCCCCGTATCCGCAAAATTGTCCGCCACATTCGACTCCGGTCTCCCGCGATACCTCAACAAATCATCCTGCGCTCCATTGTACCGCCCCGCCAAACCCAAGTGCAGAAAATGCTTGTGCTCATGATTGTCCCACACCAGTCCCGTCATCCGCCCCGTCACCTGCCAATCCCCACCCGCATACGTCCCCGTCTCAAACCGCGAATCATTGAACACCCCCGCCCGAAAAGTCATTCGCTGATTCTCCAGCAAATGCGTCACCTGCGCCCCCACATTCCGCGATTGAAAAAACGGACTCAACACCCGCTCCTGATGCGGCAAATTCGCGGCATCCCCCACCATCTCATACGCAAACGCCTCCTTCATTTTCCCCACCTCAAACCGCGTCCGCTCACTTTCACTCAACGGAAACGAAAGCGCCGCATCCACCAAAAGCCAGGGATACCGGTCATCCAGCGACAACCCCTTGTACTCCCCCGCCACCAGATACCGAACCTTATAGCTAGAACCCACCGTCCCCCGCAAAATCAATCGCATCGCCCGCGCCTCCCACGCCGAATCCTGGATCCCCACCTGCTCAACATTCGCGGCATCCTGCTGAAACGTCGTGTAGTCCGCCAAAAGAATCAGACTCGGAATCAACGTGAACCCCTGCTCCTTGACCGTCAGCTGCTCCTTCAACGTGGTCGACAAATCAGGCAGCAACGCCGAAACAATCGGGTTCGGCACCGCCACCGCCTCCAACTTCCCCGGCTCCGGCGCCCCCTGACTCGGATCAGGAAAAACGTTCAACGCCTCACTCGTCGTCACCCATCCCCCTCCCGCCATAAGCAGGGCCATCCACGTCCGCGTCTTCAAAATCATAAGAATAACGAATCAGGAAATCTCAGACTTCATGGATGAAGGCAAGAAGCAAATCTCACTTTCAACCACCACGATCTACAAACCCCGCCGCCCGCGCAGCTTGTCATTCACATTCTCACGTTTGTCGTAATAGTCCTCCACGCGGTCACCCGGCCCAGAGTAATGTCGCCGATCATACCGGTCTTCACGACGGTCATACCGATCCTCAGTACGGTCGGCCACGCCCGCAGCGCATGAACTCAGAACAACAGCGGCCCCAAGGCCCAGACTCAATTGGATAATAAATGACTGACTCATATTCGGTTTGGACGGTGAACGGTTTCTCTGTTTCGAAAGAGGCCTTTGCCCCAGGGATCAGCTATGATTCAGCGCTACCATCAGACCGCCCCGGCCCTCCATTAAACTTTGGCTCTATTCCGGTTTTGCACCCACTTCGAAAACAATGCCATCACCAAGGGTGCAGCAACGGCATACGCCGCAATCGCCGGCAACGCTTGACCGCCATTTTGAAAATGGCTGCCGGACAGCAGCAACGCCAATCCCACATGCCGATTCACATTGCTCACCGCCAGTGTCGGATACCCCGGCAACAACCAGCGCGCCCCACTCAAACACCCGATCGCCAAACTCAGCGCCGCCAAACCCACCCAAGGCCCCACCTTCGCCAGCGTCGGCCCCAGTTTCCAAAGCAGCGCAAGGATCACAATCGTCAGCAGCACATTCCCAATCACGTTCAATGGCCGCCGCAGCTTCCCCGCCCATTCGGGCATGTAGCGCATCAAAACCATCCCAACCAAAAGCGGCGCAAACTGCTGCTTCGTCACCACCCACAACACCTCCCGGGGCGGGATCCAAATCTCACGCCCGTAAAGCCAGGCCGCTCCTCCCACCATCAATGGAATCATGATCGGTGCTAACAAAGCCCCCCAAACCTGATACCCCGCCGCCATCTCCATATCAAACCCCCGCTTCGCTGCATTCCGCGTCATCAAAGGCGCCCCAGGTGCGACCGATATCAGATACAGCCCACCCAACGACGCCATCGTCATCGGCAGCACCTGCGCCAGCAGTAACACCAGCACCGGCGGCAAGATGAAGGTCACAAACAGCAGCCTCGCCCACCCCTCCAAAGCCAACTTCCGCCAGTTCTCAACGAACTGCCTCCAGTTCAAGCTCATCCCCGTTGAGAGCATCAACAGCAGGACCGCTATGGAGGGTAGATAACTCATGCCCGTCTCCCCTCGAATTCACTCACTCACCCGCTCTCCCTACCTTGCCCGCAAATGCAAATACAGGATCTGCTTCACCTCCGCAATCCCCTGCGGATGCTGATTCGTCCAGTGACCGCTCGGGATGATGATCTCACTCTCCGCCCCATCCAGATGACTGCTCCAATACGGCACAATGCCATCACTGCTCACCGGCTTCGTATGATCCCGATTACCCCCTTTACCCCGGTCACCCAAAACCGAGTGATACGGGATGCCCTTGGCCAGCGGAAGCGTGTCCAGTGTCTTCACAAACCGGTTCTCAGGATTCAGAAAATCCACGCTGTTCGGCATCTTCTTCAACTGCTGTCCCGTCGCACTCGGCTTCGCCAATTGCAGCGCGCTCATGTCGCCGTTGAGAATCGCCTTCGGCCCTCCAATCAATTTCGATCCCAGCTTGCCCATGAAACCCGTCGCCATGTTCGCTCCCCGATGCGACGGCGACATGAAGATCACCCGGTCAATATCTTTGCGATGCCCAAAAATCAAAGCGTCCTTCATGATCGTCCGCGTCTCCTCAGACATCGGCATCTCCTCAGGTGACTTGTCAAAAGTCGCATTCCACAGCGTCATCCCACTGTCGGTCATCAAGGTTCGGCTGATCATCCCCCCCATGCTATGACCAATCACCACCATGTCCTTGTGATCCGGATACCGCTTCTTGATCTCGTCCATCTGCTTGCGCAAAAGAGAGGCGCTATACGGATAGGGATTCCCGGACGCATAGCTGAAAAACCAAATCTGATAGTTCGCCCGAATCACCGGATCAGCCCTTAACGTCTCGATCATCGGCGCCCATGTCGCTTGCGAATCCCCAAGCCCATGAATGCAAAGAATCGGAATCTTCTTGGGATCATAAGGCTGCAAGCGCGCCAACCGCGCTCCCGTGGCAAATTCCTCCGGCTTGAACAAGCCTCCTAACTCCTTCTTCCTCGGACTCAACTCCGCTAAGGCCAGTCCAATCGGCGCCACAAAATTCGCCGCCAACGGGTAACTCTGTCCTCCCAATTTCACACTCTCCACCGACAACGGATCTTCAAACGTCATCTCGCAGTTCACCCCTTCCATCTCGACCAATCCCGTCATCCCATAATAAATCTTCTTCCCCATCGCAAACCGGTCAATCTTGGTCGCGTCCAAACCATCTTTGGCCACCACAATCAAAGGCGCCCCTACTCCCGCCTTCATCGCCTCGTTCACCACCAGCCTCCCCTTGAATTGATAGCGATCCGCCGGCGTGAACTGAAAATTCGCCGGATTCCGATCCGGGCGCGCATTCGCCTTCATCCCTAGCAACCACCCCGTCGTCGCTCCTTGACAAACCACCGGCGCTTTCCACGGCTCCAAACCCGCCTCATTCACCACTTCATAAATCCGACCCACCGAAAAATTGTAATCCGCCAACGCCGTCGCATCACCAGGGTTCTTCGCCAAAGCACACCGCGCTTCCGCAATCGCGTCCAAATACCGCCCAATCTGCGCAGCAGGCTCCTTCGCCGGACGCCGCACCGCCCCCTCAATCAATTGTCCCGCCTGACTCGACGACTCATACCTCGGTGCCTTCTCCTTGACGGAAGAGTAGTGGGAGCAACTGCTCACCGCCATCATTAAGCCAAAAGCCAACCCGCGGTTAGCCCAATTCTTCTTTGCCTGGTGTGTAGATGTCATGAGTGATATAAGCCTTAAAGTTCCTTGGCGGAGAAAGTGTCTCCTTGTTTGAAGTCGCCCGTTTGCAGGCCCTTCCGAAACCAGCGCAACCGCTGCGCCGAACTGCCATGCGTGAACGAATCCGGAACCACATGTCCCTGCGTCCTCTGCTGAATCCGGTCATCCCCAATCGCCGTCGCCGCATTCAAAGCCTCCTCCACATCCCCAGCCTCCAGAATCTTCCAGTTCTTCTCCGCGTGGTGCGCCCACATCCCCGCCAAAAAGTCCGCCTGCAATTCCAGCCTCACCGATAGCTCATTCTCCTGCTGCTTGCTCACCCGCCCCCGCATCGCATCCACCTGATCCGTGATGCCCAGCAGCTTCTGCACATGATGCCCAACCTCATGCGCAATCACATAGGCCTGCGCAAAATCCCCCGGCGCATCAAATTCCCGCTTCAACTCTTCGTAGAAACTCAAATCCACATACACCTTCTGGTCCGCGGGACAGTAAAACGGACCCGTCGCCGAACTCGCCAACCCGCACGCCGAACTCACCCGTCCCGAAAACAGCACCAACTGCGGCACCCGATACGTCTCTCCCATCTTGCGAAACTGCTCCGTCCACACCTTCTCCGTGTCCGCCAGGACCACACTCACAAACCGCGCCAACTCATCCTGCTCACCCGGCGGCAACGGCCTCGCTCCCGCCCCAGGCCCCGAGGCCGACTGCTCCACCCCCTGCATCGCCACATCCAGCAGCGCCTTCGGATCCGCTCCCATCAAAAGCATGATCACTAACAAAACCAAAGTCCCCACTCCTCCACCCATCGCCGCCTTCCCTGGCGTCACCCGCCTCCGGTCTTCAACATTCGAACTCTGTTCACGGTCTTGCCAGCGCATAAGAAAAAGGTGGGTTAAAAAGGTGGATAAGCAAGTTCGGCAAGACTCTCACATCGAGTTCCCGAATGCCAATAAAAACACCTGAATCCCATGGCCGGCAAAATTAGGCTATTTCAGGAACACCGTTCCCCAATCCTCCTTCATCATGCCCCTTGTCGAGCTTGCCCATGTGCGACTCCCTGTCATAAGCCCAGGCCTTCCTCGCTCGTGGACCGTTCCAGCCTATGAAAATCGCCGTCCAAATGGCTAACCACCATGATCAGACGGCGGTGAAAGGCTCCTGGTCCTTCCATTCCGGATGCTGCTGAGCAAGCGCATGCAAAGGTGTTTAAGATTAAGTTCATAGATGACCCGAAGGGATGCGACGAGCGTCGGTTTCGTCTTTCATGCGTTTCGCATAACGTTGAGTCAGGATGGGGCCAACGACACAGGTGGCAACGACGAGGACGAGGACCGCATTCACATAAATCTCACTCAGCAGATGCTCCCCGGAGGAATTCACTGTCTTGTAAGCAACCACCGCCGAGGCAAGGGTAGCCGCCATCTGTGGAAGTGAAAGGCTCCAGACGAAACCCAATTCAGCGCGGGATCCTCCGAAGGCCAACTTGCTTAACCAAGCTGCTGCATACTTGCCAAAAACGAGTGCGACTACCAAACCAATCACGAGGCCTGGTTTCGAAACGGTTGTATGAACCAGCAGGGTGGCGTCCACAAGGAAGCCCGTGGTAATAAAAAAGGCCGGGATGAAAAGGGCGTGGGAAATGACTTCCAACTGTTCAACCGCGAACTTGCCGCGAACCGCCCGCTTCACGGCGAGACCGGCGAGAAAAGCGCCGACGATACCCTCCAGTTGAATCAATTGAGCCCCCTCCGCACAAATCGCAATGACAACGAGCATGATCATCACGCGCACCTCAGCTTTTTCGCCATACCGGATAATTGCCTTGCGGGCCAACGCACCCGCACCGAAGAGCACCAGCGGGACAAAAACCGCCAGTTCAAGGAGTTCCTTGCCGAGGAAGTCCCAAGAAAATCCGGTCTCATGGACGCTGACCGTCACCGCAAGCACAAGCATCGACGCAATATCGGTGAAGATCGTGCCGCCAACCACCATCGCTGCCGCCGGATGCTGCGTAAGATTGAGGCGTTGAAGAATAGGAAACGCCAGCAGGGTGTGTGAGGCGATCAGCGAACCGATCAGCATCGAGCTATTCCAGCCGTTGCCAGTAGCCTGTCCCAGCAAAACTCCCCCAATAAAAGGGAGGAAGAAAGTGAGCGCTCCAAAGGTCAGAGATCGGTTGCGGGATTTCCTGAACTCTTCGAGATCAATCTCGAAGCCGACAAAAAACATGAAGAGAAGTTTGCCTAGCTCCGAGAGCAGACTGACAACTGCACCCTCGGCAGGGATCATGCCCATGGCGTTGGGTCCAATCAAAACCCCCACAACAATAAAGCCCAGCACCGAAGGCAATTTCAATCGCTCCATGGCTTTGGGCAAAATGACCGCAAGTCCAATCGCGAGGGCAAATTTGGTTAAAGGCGAAAGATTGGCTGCAAATTCCTCCATGGGCGACATTTAAATGAACGGTGGAGCAGGGGATTGTTTCATTCCAATTGGGCGTCGAATACTCGTCAATGTCAACGGATAGGAGCGGGGAACCTTGCCGCGGCACCCTCATCAGTTTTCTCAAGATCCGCTATCATTTCGAATCAGCCATGAAGATCCGCTTCCAGTCGTCTTTCATACTCACAACAGACCAACCTCGCACAGCGGCTTCATCCAAGCCGCGTGCCAGCTTGCCAATGTGCGACTCCCGGTCATAAGCCCACTCCCGCTCGACGTCATCGTGATGAACGATGAGACCAAAGCGCGGCCCTTCACCACTCGTCGTCCATTCCAGCATCTGAAAATCGCCATCCGAATTGCCAAAAGCCATTATCGGACGGCGGCCAATGTGCTGCTGAATGCCCACCGGCTTGCCGTCCTTGTCGTCAATGAAGTTCAACTCAGGCAAGCGCACAATCACAGGCTTGCCATCGCGCAGCTCGAACTTCGTCTTGATGCTGCTCCCAACCACTTGTTCCGGCGGAACGCCATAGACCTTCTCCGTCCACGGCCGCATGAACTCGATGCCACCACCCGACACGATGAAAGTCTTGAAGCCGTTCGCACGCAAATACGCGAGCACTTCCAACATCGGTTGATAAACCATCTCGGTGTAGAGCTTTCCCGTCTTGGGATGTTTGGCCGTGGTGATCCAGTCACTCACGATCCTCTCAAATTCCTCCGTCGTCATCCCCGCATGCGTGGCCATGGCCATTTCCAGCAACGCCTTTTCACCACCGGCCAGCGCCGCTTTCACATCCCCTTTCAGCACCGACGCAAAGGGCTCCTTCGTAGTCCACTCCGGATGCTGCGGCGCCAGTTGCTTGATACGATCAAAAATGAAAAACGCCTGAAAATACATCGGCTGCTCAGCCCAAAGCGTGCCGTCATTGTCAAAGACGGCGACCCGTTCGGCAACAGGCACGAAATCCGGCGCGCCTTCCTGGGTCACCTTCTCAACAAACGCGACGATAGCCTGTTTGGCCTTGCCGTCATTCCACGAGGGCAGTGCATCAGCGGCGCCAGCGGCGACCGCCAAACAGTTAAAGGCAAGCGCGATGATCA
>JAIYDW010000211.1 GCA_027487315.1 Verrucomicrobiaceae bacterium
ATGACCGACAAAGATGCCGTCAATGCCTGGACCAGTGCCGATGCGGGCGAGACCTGGGACGGTCCTCACGCCACCGGCACGCAGCGGGCGACCCTCAGTGTCGTGCGCAGTGAGTTCTGGCTCTGTGGCAAAAAATCCCGCGCCAGCAGCGACGGCAAAACGTGGCGTGACCTACCAGCCTCGGTGCCCGAGGGCCAGGTCATTGCCAGTGACAAGGGCACGCTTATCAGTATCGATAGGCAACGATTCAATATACTCAGTAGCACGGATGGAGGCCAAAGTTGGAAGGAAGTTCATCGTTACAACCCGCCCGAGATCCAAGGCGGCGCCCAGGGTCTGCGCGATGGAGCTTTTGGACTGGTGGCACCGTGATTCAGATTCATTGACGCGACACACTATGAAACGACTTCTTCTAATGCTGGCCGCACTTTCTCTCCAAGCCAACGGCGAAGAATCTCTCACGCTGCTGTTTGCCGGAAGCAGCAGCACCTACTGGAATGATTTTCCGCGCGAGGCAGCAAAGGCCATTGAAGGCAAGATCACAGGTCACATCGACGCAAAGGTTATTCCTGAAATCGTTGGACGCAGCGGAAGTGACATACGTGTTTACCTCGAGCCCGGCTTCAACAAATACGAATACGGTGTGAAGCCGGGGCATTCGTTCCTCGACAAGATTCGCAATGAGAAGCCGCCATTTGTCGTGTTGCAAACGGTCTGCCGCTTCATCATGGGCGATGATGATCCCACGAAGACCGGAGATGCTCATGCAAAGGCGATCACGACCTATTGCGAGGCCATTCGGGCCGCTGGTGGAGAACCCATCTTCTTTGAAATGGGCTGGGGAAAGACAGAGCGCGAGGCGGAAGGTCGCCAGCGTCTTTTTGATCTCGCGGTGAAGAACAAGATCAAGTTTTTCGCCCCATGCAGCACAGCATGGGCGCGGGTCTATCGAGAGAAGCCTGATCTTGCTTTACAGCATCCTCAAGACAATGCCCATCCTGGCGATTTGGGCCACTTTTTGAACCTTGCTTGCTTCTATGCAGCGCTCGCTGGTGAATCACCGGTCGGCAAACTGCCGCGCACCTTTCCTGTTTGGCCGCATGGCAAGTATGAGGCCGACGAAGCCAAACTCGCCGCCTTCAGACCCGATGCTTATCAAGCGAAGATGGCGAAGTGGATGTTTAAACATATGTCGATCGGCAAGATCGCCACGCTCGATGAAGCGACGGCGATTTATCTTGAAGGAGTAGCTTGGAAGATGACACAGGAAGTAAGCAGCAAACTTGCGCTGGCGGACAAGTGACAGCCATCTGGTGCCCGATGAAAGCATTCCTTCCCATTCTTTGCCTATGGCTGACGTCGGCCTTCCTTTCAGCTACCGAACCCACACACGCCAACGTTGAATATGCTCGCATCGGTGACTTGGCTTTAAGGCTCGATCTCCGTCTCCCGGCAGCCGCCCGTCCGCCGATCATCATTTATGTGCATGGTGGGGCGTGGCGTGCGGGATCGAAGTCCGACGTGCCAATAGTGAAGCTGCTCGATCATGGGTTCGCGATTGCAAGTGTGGACTATCGTCTCTCGACACAGGCAACCTTCCCGGCGCAGATTCACGACATCAAAGCTGCGATTCGGTTTTTGCGTGCGAAGGCAGATCAATGGAACATTGACGCAAAACGCATTGCTATCGTCGGAAGCTCAGCAGGGGGGCACCTCGCTGCGCTCACGGGCCTTAGCAACGGTCACGCCGAGCTGGAAGGCACAGTTGGTTCTCATTTGGATCAGAGCAGCCAAGTCGATGCCATCGTAAGCTTTTATGGTGCATCGAACCTTCAAAGCATCCTCAGCCAGAGCACCGAGTTCGGCCTCAGCGTACGTGTGCCGGCACTTAAGCTTTTACTGGGCGAATTGCCTGATCAAGCGCCCGCACTTGCCAAACTAGCGAGTCCAATCGCGCATCTTGATACCAAAGATCCACCTCTCTTGATGATTCATGGCGATGCCGATCCGCAGATGCCGCTGGCACAGTCGGAGGAACTTCACCAAGCCTGCAAAAATCGAGAAATCGCCTCAAAACTTATCATTCTTCCTGGCGCGAAACATGGCGGTGATGAGTTCTACAATCATGAACATCTCCTGCTCGTTGCAGAGTTTCTAAAACAGTATCTTTCCCCATGAGCCTTCCGATCAACCAAATCATCGACGGCAATCCCCACAGCATGGGTGATGTGTTTGGAAAGCGGGCCATGCCTCACGATGCTGAGGCTCATAGCCGCAGACCGACGCAGCGATGGCAATGGAGTGGTGGGTCTTACAGCTTCTTCCACGTCAGGAAACGCAGCACTCGGCACTTCGTTTCGACAATGCCATGAAACTACCCCGCATAGCCGTCACTATGGGTGACCCAGCTGGCATTGGCCCAGAAATCTGCCTGCATCTACTGAATAACACCGAGATCAGGAACCAGTGTATGCCGATAGTCTTTGGCACTGCGGCGGTGTTGCGAACCGTTTCGGATGCCATCGGCATCCCATTCACGGCGCGTGTCATTCGCCATGAAGATTGGGGGCGTGAAAGGATATGCCTTAATGAGCCATGCGTGATGGATTTTGACTGCATCGACGCGGAAGCTCTTGTTCCTGGTCAAGTGGACGCACGCTGCGGCGAAGCAGCCTTCCGTTATGTCATCGCCAGCATCGAAGCTGGACTCGCTGGCGAAGTGGACGCCGTTTCGACCGCGCCCCTTAACAAAGAAGCCATGCATGCTGCCGGCCACACGTTTCCGGGCCACACCGAGATCTTTGCTCAGCGAACGCAGGCGGATCGTTCCTGCATGATGCTCACGTCGGATGAACTCACGTGCAGCTTTGTCACGGTGCATGTGGGTCTGTGTGACGTGCCTGGTTTGATCACGATGCAGCGTGTGCGGGATGTCATTGAACTCACGACTGACGCCATGCGGCGCATCCGCGAATGCGAGCCGAAGATCGTGGTCTGCGGCCTTAATCCCCATGCGGGTGAGAATGGACTTTTTGGTCATCGAGAGGAGGAACGTTTCATCATTCCTGCCATCGAAGTTGCACGTTTCTCAGGCATCAACATCGAGGGTCCACTGCCGCCAGACACCGCCTTTCTCGCTTGGCGGCGCGAAAAAACCGATGCATTCATCTGCATGTATCATGATCAGGGCCACATTCCACTGAAGGCACTGGCTTTTGATTCCGCCATCAACACCACGCTCGGTCTGCCGGTGATTCGAACCAGCGTCGATCACGGCACCGCCTTTGACATCGCCTGGCAGGGCAAAGCGAATCCCAACAGTCTCATTGAAGCCGTGCGATTGGCGGCGAGAATGTGCGCCAAATGATCGCCATCATCGCCGACGATTTTTCTGGTGCCGCCGAACTCGCGGGCATCGCAGCGGTGTGTGGTTTCAAGGCGGAGGTGCAGACTCGGTTTGATCCCACTAGTGACGCTGAGGTCATCGCCGTGGATACGGACACGCGTTTAAAGTCCGAAGGCGAAGCCGTGCGAATCGTCGGAGATGTCATGCAGCAAATCATCGCGGCAAAGCCCGTATGGATTTACAAAAAGACCGACTCGGTTCTACGCGGTCACGTCCGCGTGGAGATTGAGGCCATTCTCGATGCGACAGGCCAGCATGATTGCCTCTACATCCCCGCGAACCCATCCAAAGGTCGTGTCATTGATGGCGGACGCTACTTGGTGAACGGCGTTCCGCTGAATGAGACTGTCTTTGCGAATGATCCCGATTATCCACGCCGCACTGCCGTCGTGCGGCATTTGCTCGGCGAGTCTGGGAGGATTCGAGTGCCTGATGTGACGACCATGGATGATCTGAACCATCCAATTGATGCCGGGACACTCACCGCAGGGGCAGCAGATTTTTTTGCCATGCGCATCGCCTCACTGGGGGGTGAACATTGTGATGTCAGAAGGCATCTGACGCAGGCTAAGATGCGCGTGCTACTGCTCTGTGGCAGTCTTGCTGCATGGGATAGCGGACGAGCCAAGGAGATGAAGAAGCGTGGATTCGTAGTCCAGACCCTTGATGAACCCACCTCGCCCGCGATCTTGCAACAAACGCAGAAACTCATGCTCGCCATCGGTCATCCACCAGGCGCGGACACAGCCACGTTGACCGATAAACTCATCGAAAAAGCCCTCCCGCTCGTGGCGGGTCAAAATGATCTCCGCATCGGCCTCGAAGGTGGTGCCACGGCGATGGCTTTTATTCGACGCATGAACTGGAACCGCTTTGAGGTTATCCCGGAAGGTCACACTGGTGTTGGCAGCCTGCGCCCGCAGGGAGGCTCGATTTTGTGCGTGAAGCCAGGTAGCTACCCATGGCCTGAGGGTTGTTTTTGATGTCAGGATTGAGCCCGCTGCCACGTCAATGATACTGCACATGTTCCGCCCACTGCTTGCCTTCCTAATCATGGCGACTACTGCCTCTGCAGAGGACTTTCGCGCTATTCTTGAAGCGCACTGCATCGATTGCCATGATCGTGAGGCAAAGAAGGGGAACATTGATCTCGAATCCATTCTTGGCGAGGACATCATCGGGCATGTGGAAGTTTGGGAAACGGTGGTCAAACAGCTCACGACCCGCCAAATGCCGCCTATTGGCAAGAAGCGGCCGGATGAAGCAGGTTATGAGGAGATGGTGGGCAGGCTCGTGGCCGAATTGGATAAGCAGTCGCCAAATCCAGGCGATGCGCCGACCTTGCGTCGCCTCACGAGGGTGGAGTATCAGAATGCCGTGCGTGATCTGTTGGGAGTTGAGTTTGATGCCAAGGCGGCTTTTCCGACGGACGAGATCAGCCATGGCTTTGACAACATCACTGTCGGCGATTTGCCGCCGGCGTTGCTGGATCGCTACATCACAGCAGCGCAGAAGATCGCGCGTCAGGCGGTTGGGAGCTCGGACAAGCCTGAGATCACCACTGTTCGAGTCAGGTCCGACATCACGCAGGAGTATCATGTGCCCGGTTTGCCTCTTGGTACTCGTGGCGGGGTGCTCATTCCGCAGGTGTTTTCGCGTGACGGTGACTACGACGTGCAAATCCGCCTTCAGCGTGATCGCAACGAACAGGTCGAGGGCATGAACGGCGAGCATCAGTTGCAAATTCTGTTGGACCGTGAGGTAAAGAGTGAGTTCACGATCAGGCCGGCGAAGGACAAGAACTATGAGAAGATCGACGCTCATCTCAAAGCGCGACTGCACATCCCCGCAGGCTCGCACGACGTGGGAGTGACTTTTCTGCCCAAGGGATCGCCGGTGTTGGAGCGGCTGCGGCAGCCTTACAAGGCCAGCTTCAACTTGCACCGGCATCCGCGGCTATCGCCGGCGGTTTATCAGGTGACGATTACGGGGCCTTATGACGCAAAGAATCGAGGTGAAACACCCAGCCGTCGTTTGATCTTCGGCAATGGCATCACCGATGCCAAAGCGGTGCTGACACCGATCTTGCGCCGTGCGTGGCGTCGTCCGGTGACGGATGAAGATCTCGCCAGGGTGCTGCCGTTTGTGAAGGAAGCGAAGGACTTTGAATCGGGAATTGAATCCGCTCTAGCGGTCATTCTGGTGAGCCGTGAGTTCCTGTTTCGTACGGAGACAAAGCTCGATGATGCCGCGCTGGCATCGCGGTTGTCGTTTTTCCTTTGGAGCAGCATTCCTGACGATGAACTGCTCTCGCAGCAGCCACTGGATGTCGAAGCCCAGGCCCGGCGGATGCTGCGCGATCCGCGAGCGAAGGCGCTGGTGAAAAACTTTGCCGATCAGTGGCTGTATCTGCGCAATCTCGAAGCGATCACACCCGATGCGCGGTTGTTCCCAGACTTCGATCACAACCTGCGCGAGTCCCTCCGTACGGAAACGAGCCTGCTCTTTGAAGACATGGTGAAAAACGATCGCGGCGTGCTCGAACTCTTGCGAACGGACCACACTTGGCTGAACGAACGCCTCGCGGCGCACTACGGCATCCCGCACATCTATGGTGATCGCTTCCGCGAGATAAAATTGGAGCCTGAATGGCAGCGGGGCGGCCTTCTGCGTCATGGCAGCATCTTGACGGTGACTTCGTATGCCACGCGCACCTCGCCGGTGATACGTGGGCATTGGATCTTGAAGAATCTGCTTGTGTCGGAGCCTCCGCCGCCACCGCCGAATGTGCCCGCGCTCGATGGAGTGGTCTCCGAGGCATTGCCCATCCGCGAACGCCTCGCCAAGCATCGTGAGATGGCCGCCTGCGCGAGTTGCCACAACCTCATGGATCCCGTCGGTTTCGCTTTGGAAAACTACGACGCCATTGGCCGCTGGCACGCAAAGGCTGATTCGCGCGGAGGTTTCGCCGACGGCAGTGAGTTCGAAGGTGTGGCTGGCCTTGAGGACGTGCTGCTAAAGCGCCCCGAACTTTTTGTCACGGCCCTTACCGAGAAACTCATGACCTATGCCCTTGGACGTGGTTTGGAGTCCAGCGATGCACCTGCCGTGCGAAAGATCGTGAAGCGGGCCAAAGAGCACGATTGGAAGTTCTCTGAAATCATTGTCGGCATTGTGACCAGTGTTCCGTTTACCATGAAAGCCTCCGCACCATGAGTACCTTCACCACACGCAAATCTCTCTCTCGTCGCACCTTGCTGCGTGGCGTTGGCGCCACGCTTTCGCTGCCGTTTCTGGATGCGATGGTGCCTGCTGCCACCGCTGCATCGCGCACGGTGCAGCCAGCCAAGCGGCTCAGTTATGTGTTTATTCCCATGGGTTGCGATCAGTCGCGCTGGACGCCTGGGAGCAAGGACACGCTGGACAAACTTTCGCCGATCCTGAAGTCGCTCGATCCGGTGAAGCAGCACTGCACCATTGTTTCCAATCTCGAACTTGAGCCCGCCTATCCTGGCACACACGCGACCTCGAACGCGAGCTTCCTCAGTGCCGCCCGTGTGAAGCACACCGAGAGCAGCGACTACTATAACGGCACCACGGCGGACCAGATCGCCGCAAAGGCCATCGGTCAGCAGACGCAGCTGCCGTCACTGGAGCTCGCAATGGATCTGATGCAAGTCGTCGGTCAGTGCGACAACGGATTCGCCTGCGTGTATCAGAACAACCTCTCCTGGTCCTCGCCCACCACGCCGCTGCCAGCCGAGGCGCATCCTCGGCTCGTGTTTGAGCAGCTTTTCGGCGATGGAGGAAGCAAGGCTGATCGAGCAGCCGCACTAAAGCGCCGCGCCAGCTTGCTCGACTTCGTCAAAGACGACATGACCCGCCTCGCGAAGCAACTTGGCCCGCAGGATCGTGATCGCGTGAATCATTACCTCGACAGCATCCGCGAGGTCGAGCGCCGCATCGAAAAAGCCGCAGCCGCCGTGGCTGAAAACGAGCTGCCTGACTTGTCCCGCCCCACTGGAGTGCCTGCCAGCTACGCCGAGCACGCACGGCTCATGTTTGATCTGCAACTCCTCGCCATGCAGGGCGATGTCACCCGCGTGATCACTTTCCAACTCGCCCGCGAGACCAGCAACCGAACCTATCCCGAGATCGGTGTCAGCGATCCCCATCACCCGCTTTCCCATCACGGCAATGATCCGGTCAAGATCGAGCGCATGTCGAAGATCAATGCATTCCACGTCAGCCTCTTCGCCGAATACCTCGCCAAGCTAGCTGCCACCAAGGAAGGCGACGGCACGCTCCTCGACAACAGCCTACTTCTTTACGGCAGCGGCATGGGCAATCCGAACGTCCACGACCACACGAACCTCCCGATTATTGTTGCTGGTGGAGCCAATGCCGGAGTGAAAGGCAACCGCCACCTCCGCTACGAAAAGACTGTTCCCTTGGCCAACCTGCATCTTACGCTGCTGGATAAAGCGGGCGTGAAGCTGGAGAAGTTCGGGGATAGCAGTGGAATCATTGAGGTGCTCTGACACCTGTGTGATCCCCAAATAGCGAACATTCGATACATCCAACCATGAATTTTGAAACCACAGCTACGAAGGAGTATCTTAAAGTGATTCGAAGGCATGTGATAGTCCCCCTTGAATCCACAAGTTTAGCGGACAGTTGTTTTGCGGCCGCTCTGCTAATCTTTGGATCAATCGATGGACTTGGAAAACTCATTGACCCCGATGATTCGGCAGGAGCGGGCAAGCGTTTCAAGTCTTTCCTTCCGCGCCTCGGCAGCAATTATGCTGCCCTCGAAGATAAGCTCTGGGCATTGCGAAACTCCCTTGCCCACAACTCACTCAATGTTGCTTCTTTCATGTCCAAAACTGATGATGCTCAAGGCGCGCACTTGGAAACTGATGGAGATTGCATCTTTGTTCACACAGTAATCCTATTGGCTGATTTTAAGGATGCATTAGTAAGCTTAGAACAGGAGTTAAGGACGAATGCGACGCTGCTTAGCCAGTTTGAGGCGCGTCTTTCCTGGGACGAGATCACTCCATCAGGCTGGCGAGGGTCAGCCATCATGACTACACCTCCGCCAGGGATACGATTTGTTAAATCATAGTTGTATGAGTGTTAACAATGGGTGCCGACATGCCATGCAAATGCCAACCTGCTCAATTTTATACAATTCATATGTTTGATCTGAGGTGTGTGCTCTCCCTGCTTGCGACTCAATGTTTTATCCAGCTGGGTTATGCCGGTGATATGCCGACCTCAGCCGAAAAGCAGGACTGGCCCGCAGTTTCGGCACAAATCAGCGCCAAAGCCGATCTTAACAGTGCGCAGGCCGATGGCACCACGGCGCTGCATTGGGCCGCTTATCATGACAAGGCGGACATTGTCACTCAATTGCTCGCTGCGGGCGCGGAGGCGGATGCGGCGAATCGCTATGGCATCACGCCCTTGTTGCTTGCCTGCCAAAACGGGAGTGAAGAGATCGTGCGGTCGCTTTTGAATGCGGGAGCCGATGCAAACGTGAGGCAGCGTGGTGGTGAGACGGCGCTGATGATTGCCTCACGCACGGGCAAGCCTGGTGTGGTGAAGGCTTTGCTCGAAAAGGGCGCGAAGGTTGATGCGGAGGATCGCGAAGACCAGACAGCGGTCATGTGGGCGGCAGCGGAAGGCCATGCGGAGGTGCTCGAGTTGCTCATTCAAAACGGGGCGGATGTGAATCATCGACTCAAATCTGGGTTCACCTCTCTGCTTTTTGCCGCCCGCGAGGGAAAAGCTGCCGCGGTGCGAATGCTGCTCCAGCATGGCGCGGACGTAAAGGACGCCATTGTCACAGAAGAAAAGACGGGAGGTCGTGACGCGCCGAATGGCACCAGCGCAGTGCTTTTAGCCATGGAGAACGGTCACTTTGAGCTGGCGATGGAGATCATCAAGGCGGGCGCTGATCCGAATGACATCCGCAGCGGCTTTACCGCGCTTCACGCGATCACCTGGGTGCGGAAACCGCCGCATGGCGATGATGAGTCCGGCCAGCCACCGCCGGACACGCATGGCAAGATCAGCAGCCTGGAATTCATCCGCGAGATCGTGAAGGCTGGTGCGAATCCGAACGCATTGCTTGGCCCCGAGGCCAAAGCGAAGGCCTTTGGTGCGATTAGCTTCAACCAAGCCACGCCATTTCTCCTCGCCTGCCGCAATGCCGATCTGCCGATGATGAAACTTCTCGTCGAACTCGGCGCGGACCCGCACAAGCCGAACGCCGATGGTTCCACACCGCTCATGGCGGCCGCAGGTTTGGGGTGTTACGCGCCTGATGAGGAAGCAGGCACGGAGGATGAGTGCGTCGACGCCTGCGAGTATTTGATCAGCCTCGGAGCCGACATCAACACCGTGGATAAGAAACACCAAACTGCCATGCACGGGGCCGCGTATAAAAGCCTGCCCAAGGTCGCCAAACTCCTGGCCGCCAATGGCGCGAAGATCGACTTGTGGAATCAAAAGAACGACAGAGGCTGGACGCCGCTGCTGATTGCGCAGGGCTTTCGCCCTGGGAATTTCAAGCCTAGCGTGCCCACGATCGAAGCTATTTCTCAGATCATGCTTGCTGCTGGTGTGCAGCCACCGCCGCCACCAGATCGCGACGCTTTACCGAAGAAGAAGGGTTACGATCAAAGGTGCTCATGATGAATTCGTATTGCTGCTGTGGACGGAGATAAAACACTCACATTGAAGGTTGCTCTGAGAGTCAGGAATGTGCCTGCTGCAACGTCACCCATGGAACCCATGCTTCGCCTGTTGCTTGCCTTTGTTTTCGTCACGACTTCTGCCGTCGCAGCGGATTTCCGATCGTTCCTCGACGCGCATTGCCTCGATTGCCACGACAGTGACGCCAAGAAGGGTGGTCTCGATCTTTCGCATTTTTTGGACGAAGCCGCTGTGATGAAGGACCGATTCATCTGGCGCAGCGTGTATGAGAAGATTGAGTCGCATCAGATGCCGCCGCCGAAGCAGACGTCTCAACCGACGGAGGCGGAGCGACAGGAAGTCGTGGCGTGGATCATGGACATCGCTGCACGGCCTGATGCCGAGCTTGGCGTGGTTGATCCAGGGAATCCGGTGCTTCGGCGACTCACGCGGCTCGAATACAACAACACGATCCGCGATCTCTTTGGATTGCAGATGGATGTGTTCATGTTTCCCGAGAGGCTGCCGCTTTCGAGCAAAGCCTACTTTCAGCCTGCGAGTGGCAAGATGGGCGAAAGCGTCGATGTGCCGGTGCGTGAGTATGGGCTGAAGTATCCGGTTCTTTTGCCTGAACTCGGGCTGCCGGGTGAAAATCGTGCCGAGCACGGCTTCCGCAACCGCGGGGAGGCGATGAACCTTTCGCCCATGTTGTTGGAGCAGTATCTCGCTGCGGCACGCGAGATCGTTCAGTCTCCCAAGCTTCCGCAACTCAGCAGTGTCTTCCGCGCACTCATTCATGATCCCTCTCAGCCAATGAGGGCCGAATCTTTCATTGAGGACGGCGAGGCAAACACCTGGACTGCGGCGAAGGAATTCGCGCCGAATCTCAATTTACCCTTTCAGGCCAAAAAGGGTGATGTGGTGACGCTCGATTATCAATTCCGCTTCGCCATGCAGTCCGCAGTGGCGGATGGGACGGGTGGCGTTTGGGATGCGACGGGGCGCAGCATCGTCGTGAAGGCGGGAGAACCGATTCGCGTGCGTTTTGGTTCCAAAGCACTCCGCATCAGCGCGAAGGAGGATGTGTGGGTGGCAGGCTTTTCCACGGCAGGAGAGACATCCGGCGAGTCACTCTTCACCCATCACGAGAAGCAGAAAAAAGTGCTCACGCTCGACTTGGCGATCGAGGGTGGCGTCAGCGGCGAGGGCATCACCGAACTGGCTTTGTGCGCGTTGAGTCGTGACAAAGAATCTGGCAGCATCGAAATGACCGCGACCTTTAGCAGCGGTGGCAAGGCACGACTTTCGCATGAACTCATCACTGGCGGCGGGAAGGGGAACACGTTCTTCGCTTTCCGTGCGCCAAAGGGCGAGCACATCGTTGGTTTGCGGCTGGATGGATCGAAATTCAGCGGCAACTACGCGCTTTATGATGATCTCGCTTTTCTCACTGACGGAGCTACGGTTGTTGCCACGACGCCGGTCGCTGAAACGGGGAACAAGATGTCAGATCGCGAGAGACGATCTGTCGCCCATGAACGGCTGGCCGGTTTTCTCACGCGTGCTTTTCGTCGCCCGGTCGATGAAAAGATGGTCTCGCGTTATGTCGAGGTCGTCGATGAAGCGCTCGATCGTGATCTGCCTTTTGAGGCGGCGATGAAGGCCGCGCTGGCGGCTGCACTGACTTCACCGGAGTTTTTATACATCACCGAGACTGGAACCGGACGCGGCAGTGTGAAGCCGCTGGCCGATCACGAACTCGCCACGCGTCTGGCCTACTTCCTGTGGTCCGCACCGCCGGATGATGAACTGCTCAGTGCTGGACTCAGCGATCCCGCTGTGCTCGAAGCTCAAACCCGCCGTTTGATGAGTGATCCGCGCGCCCGCGAGCTGAGCGAATCCTTTGCCACGCAGTGGCTGAGGCTGGATCAGCTCATGACAGCCAAACCGGATCCCAAACTCTTCAAAGGCTTCTACAGCGGTCCGCAGGGGAAGGTCACGCTGCACGGCTCCATGCTGGTGGAGGCGCTTCTGCTTTTTGAGACCGTGCTTGTGGAGGACCGTAGCATTCTCGATCTGCTCGCCGCGGACTACACCTGGCTGAATGCACGGCTTGCGAAGCTCTACGACATCGACGTGGCCGCGCTCGCGGGAAAAACAGGAAATAGCAATGTGCTCATCGACGCCAAACAGAACGCTCAGTGGCTTCGTGTGGCTTTGAAGGACCAGCGGCGCGGCGGTTACATGACCATGGCGGGTCCGCTTACTGTCACCTCGCTGCCATTGCGCACCAGTCCAGTGAAGCGCGGTGCCTGGTTGTTGGAAACCCTTTTCAATCGACCGCCGCAGGAGCCGAAGATTGCTTTTGCACTCAAAGACGAACCGCAGTCCCGCGCCGCACCACAAACCGTGCGCGAGCGCTTTGAGCAGCATCGCGATAAGCCTGCGTGTTATTCCTGCCATGTCCGGCTTGATCCTCCGGGCTTTGCTTTGGAGCGTTTCGATGCCATTGGCTCCTGGCGTGAAAAGGATGGCACGCAGCCTGTTGATGCCCATGCTGAGTGGAACGGAACGCCGTTTGACGGTCCTACGGAATACAAAGCGATTCTCGTGGCGAATCCTCACGAGTTCACCCGTGGATTCATTGAGCATTTGCTCAGTTATGCTCTCGGCAGGCCGCTGGAGATCTATGACATGCCGGTGGTTGCCAAGATTGAGAGCGCGGCGAAAGCGGAGGGTTGGAAATTGAGCCGCGTGATCGTTGAGATCACCCAATCGTATCCGTTCACGCACATTCGCAGCACACCATGATGAACCGCCGTCACTTCCTCCGCGCCGCTGGCGTTACCATAGGGCTTCCGTTTTTCGAGAGTCTGGCGAAGGCTGCTGCGGCCGAGCCACAGCGTTTTGCGTTCATCTACACGCCGAATGGCTACAATCAGGCGGCTTTTCTGCCGAAGACGAAGGGTTTGAATTGGGAGCTGACGCCGACGTTGGAGCCCTTGGCGGGGGTGAAGGGTGACATCACGCTCGTTACTGGCCTGGACCGGCAGTTTGTTGGTGGCACGGGTGTGCATGCGCAGTGTGGCTCGTGCTGGCTGACCTCATCGGCCCCTCAGGAGACGCTGGATGGCGGCTTTCCGACAAACACGACACTGGATCAAATCATCGCGCGGCAGATTGGTGCGGATTCGTTGCTGCCGTCGCTGGAACTGAGCACAAACGACTTCACGGACAATAAGGAGACGCGCTACTACGAGAGCATTTCATGGTATGCGCCGGGTTATGCGGCGAATGTGGAGAAGAACCCGCGCACGGTCTTCCAGCGACTTTTTGGCAAGCCCGATGCCGATGCCACGCGCAGTGTGCTTGATGCTGTGATGGCGGATGCGAAGGCGCTGAATGCCCGCCTCGGTGGCGATGATCAGGAAAAGCTGGGAGAGTATCTCGAAAGCGTGCGAGCCACTGAAAAACGCATCCAGAAGGCTGAGCAGATCGCGAAACAGATTCGCAAGCCGACGTTGGCCGAGCCTGCGGGCATTCCTGAATCACGCAGTGACTACTTGCGGCTCCAGGCGGAGCTGTTTGTGCTCGCTTTTCAAAATGATCTCACTCGCGTGGCGACGCTGGTCATTGACCCTGAGCGCTGGGATTCGCCACGCATGTTTCATGGCTTGTTCGACAAGCCGCAGAATCATCACGTCCTCACGCATACGAAAGGAGACGAAGCCAAGGCAGCGGTGGCAAAGATCGACCGCTTTCACGTCGAGTTCTACGCTCACGTCGTCGAGCGGCTCAAAGCCACCGGTCTGCTCGACAGCACCACGCTGGTCATGGGCAGCGGCATCAGTGATGGTGACCAGCACAACTACGCCGACCTCGAGGTCCTCATCGCTGGAGGCGCATGGAAACGCGGCCATTTTCACTATGAAGGCAAGCGTCCGCTTGCGGACCTTTGGCTGACGATGGCACAGTCGGCAGGTGTGAAACGGGAGCGTTTTGCGGATAGCACCGGGGCGATTGCCGGGCTGATTTGAGGATCGTTTTTTCGATGGATGGTAGGACGAGAGCGGCTGGGTTTAAGGGTGGGTGATGGCTTCGTCGAGGTTGAGGGTGGCGCGGGAGACGGCGGTCCAGAGGGCTTCGCCTTCGAGTTTTTGGGCGCGTTGTTTTTGGAGGAAGGTCTTTAACAGGGCGAGTTCTTCGGGTGAGGCGGGGCGGGTGGCGCAGCGGCGGAAGATGTTTTGGAGGCGGGTGTCGTCATCGGGAGATTCGGTGAGGACTTGTTTGGCCATGGCTTGGGCGGCCTCCATGAACATTTGATCGTTGAGGAGGGTGAGGGCTTGGAGGGGGCTGTTGGAGACGTCGCGTCGGGCGAGGCAGGATTCGCCGGTGGGGGCGTCGAAGGTGGTGGACATGGCGAAGGGGGCGGTGCGCTTGATGAAGGTGTAGAGGCTGCGGCGGTAGCGGTCTTCGCCTTCGCTGGTTTTCCAGTCGACTTTGCCGTAGGTGCCTTCGGTGGTGATGCTGGCGGGTTGGGGTGGGTAGACGCCGGGGCCGCCCATTTTGGGGGAGAGGACGCCGGCGGCTTTGAGGGCGGAGTCGCGGATGATTTCGGCGTCTAGGCGGAAGCGGGCGCCGCGGGCGAGGAGGAGGTTTTCGGGGTCGCGCTGGAGGTGTTCCGGGGTGACGCGGGAGGACTGCTGGTAGGTGGCGCTGGTGACGATGAGGCGGTGGAGTTTTTTGATGGACCAGCCTTGTTTGACGAACTCGACAGCGAGCCAGTCGAGGAGTTCGGGATGGGAGGGGGGATCGCTTTGATAACCGAAGTCTTCGAGGGATTTGACGAGGCCGCGACCGAAGAAGGCCTGCCAATGGCGGTTGACGGTGACGCGGGCGGTGAGGGGGTTTTCGGGGGCGAAGAGCCAGCGGGCGAAGGCGAGGCGGTTGGGGGGGGCGTCGTTGGGGAGTTGGGGGAGGAAGGCGGGGACGGCGGGGGGGACTTCTTCCTTGGGTTGGAGGTATTCGCCGCGGTGATGGAGGCGGGTGGGGCGGGGATTGGAGGCGGGGCGCTCATTGAAGATGAGGGTGGGCTGGCCACGGGGCGGGTTTTTGCGGGCGGCGAGCAGGGGGGCGGCTGCTTGCTTCATGGCGGGGGTGGATTCGAGGAAGCGCTGGCGGAGTTGCGGGTGCTTGGAGGAATCTTTTGAGGCGAGGGCTTCTTCGAGTTCGGCGGGATGGCCGGTTGCGGTGGCGTGGTCGCTGGTGGTGACGGAGAGGCGGAAGTGGCCGAGCGGACAGGCGAAGTGTTTTTCGAAGAGCATTTTCAAATCGATGCCGTTCGTGAGATCGATCGGTTTTTCGAAATGAAACACCGCTGCGTGCTGCTGGCCGTAGCCGCCGAGGAGCTGCCAGCCGCTGGACATTTCCTGGTCGAGGGCGGAGCTGGCGTTGTTGCTGCTTTTGGGTCTGCGGGCGGCCTTGCCTTTTGCTTTGCCTTTGGAGGCGGCTGCGGTGTCTTCGGTTTCGGGTTGGTCGTTGGTGGCTTCGGCGTGGGAGAAGGCGATGGGCTGGCCGTGTTGGAAGGCTTTGAGTTCACTCATGAAGAAGCCGCCGAGGGGGCCTTCGTAGTCGGTCATGCCGGGGCCGTCATTGGCGAGGCTGGGGTGACTGGCGACTTCGATGCGGAGGGCGGTGACGCCTTTGATGGGGGCTTTGAGGGTGAGGTCGTAGACGTCGCTCTTGGAGATGTCACCGCTGCCGAGGATGAAGCCGTCGGGCTGCTGCTCGAGGTGGGGCATGGTGGTGGTCATCTTGGTGGGGCGGATGATCTGCCAGTGGGAGGCAGTTTTTTGTTCGGTGGCGAGCCATTCGGTGAAGCTTTTTTCGAGGGCTGCGGGGCCGCCGGGGAATTTGGAGGGGAGGGAGGCTTCGAGTTGGGCGATTTTCTGGGTGTGGGCCTGGAGTTGGGATTCGATGTCCGGCGTGGGGATGTGGTAGGTGGGCTCGCTGGCGTTGTTGAGCAGGGCCATGGTGCTGAAGTAGTCGGTGTGGAGGATGGGGTCGTATTTGTGGGTGTGGCACTGGCAGCAGTTCATGGTGAGGCCCATCCAGGTGGTGCCGGTGACGCTGACGCGGTCGACCATGGCGTAGTAGCGGTATTCGTTGGGGTCGATGCCGCCTTCTTCATTGAGCATGGTGTTGCGGTGGAAGCCGGTGGCGATGAGGTCGTCCGGGGTGGGGTGAGGGAGCATGTCGCCGGCGAGTTGTTTGATGCTGAACTGGTCGAAGGGCATGTCGTCGTTGAGGGCTTTGACGACCCAGTCGCGGTAGGGCCAGATGCTGCGGGAGCGGTCTTTTTCGAAGCCGTTGGTGTCGGCGTAGCGGGCGAGGTCGAGCCAGCGGCGGGCCCAGCGTTCGCCGTAGTGTTTGGAGGCGAGCAGGGAGTCGACGAGTTTGGTGTAGGCGTCGGGGGAGGGGTCGTTGACGAAGGCGTCGGCTTCGGCCGGGGTGGGAGGGAGGCCGATGAGGTCGAGGTAGAGGCGACGGACGAGGGTGTAGAGATCGGCTTTGGGGGAGGGTTTCAGGTTTTCCTGGGTGAGGCGCTTTTGGATGAAGCGGTCGATGCTGGCGGTTGGATCTGTGCTGGGTTTCGGGGGGGTGTAGGCCCAATGGGTGTCGTAGGGGGCGCCTTCGGCGATCCATTGTTTGAGGGTGGCTTTGTCTTTTTCCGAGACGACTTTTTTGGTGTGCGGGGGTGGCATTTGCTCGTCTTCATCGGTGGAGAAGAGGCGGGCGATGATTTCACTGGCTTCGGGTTTGCCTGGGACGATGGCGAGGGCGCCGGATTTGCCGCCGGTGAGGGCGGCGTCGCGAAGGTCGAGGCGGAGTTTGCCTTTGCGACCGTGCTCGTCCATGCCGTGGCAGGCGAAGCACTGCTGGGCGAGGATGGGGCGGACTTCGCGGTTGAAGTCGACGGCAGGCGCGGCGGTGGCGAGCAGGAGGGCGATGAGGAGGACTCGGTTCATGAAAAGTGGCAGTGAGAGAAGAACGCTCAGGGGGCGGGGGTTTTGTCGTGAATGAACCGGGAGGAGAGGAAGGCGGCGACCCGGGTGTATGGGGCGTCTTTTTGGGGCCGGGGTCTCTGGCGGGCATCACGGGGACGTGGAGAAGTGATGCGGGGAGGGGAAAGGTGACCGTGTTTTTCAGAGGTCCAGGTCAGGCGCGACTCTCATGGAATGACATTCACTCCGATCAAGCCAAAGAGCGGGGCGGCGGCGAGGAGATGTTTGTCGTTGGAGTGGATCTCGGTGAAGCCGTGCTCGGCGGCGGTGGCGAGGTGGATGGCGTCGGCTGCGCGGAGGTAGGTGATGGCTGGCGCGGTGCTGAAGACTTGCTCGACGCGATCGAGGATGGCGTCGGTGAGTGGCAGGAGCACGATGGTGGTCGTTGCGATGTCCGACCTCAATTGAGCCATCAATCGGTCATAGTCAGCGGTGGTGGCGGCGCCTTCCCTGACTTTGCGAAATGCGGCCGAAGCAAACTCTGCACGGGCATGTTGGGCTGTATGGATTTCCAACACGGTTGCGGCGTGGGCCCGTACCTCCGTGCTTCCGCCCTCGTTGATTTGGAGTTTCAGCAAGTAGTTGGCGTCGTAGTAAGCTGGACTCATCGTGCATCGCGCTCTTCTGAGATGATGTCTGTGGAATCGGTGCCGCCACTGAATGCTCCAGTCGCCAACATGGCCTCGTATTCGGGCAGCAGCTTCCTATTGGCCCACTTCGATGGGCCGGTCTTGGCCGAAGACGCTTTTTCTTCGGCATTGATGGCTACTTCGATGAGGTGGATGGTTTCCTGGGTGACGGAGCGCCGATGAGACGCGGCGATTATCCGGAGCTTGGCGTGCAGGTCCTCGGGGAATGATTTGATGACGAGCGCTGGCATGGTAGCGGAAAGGTAGCCTTTTGCTTCCCGGTGGCAAGATGCCTTTTCGGCGGGGGTAGTTCTGTGCTGAGTTTTTGCCGAATGATGGGGATCGAATTCTAGGGGCAATCAAATCTGCTTTAATAGCTGCGGGGGGTGAGGGTGTAGAGGCCGTCGGTGGAGGCGTAGGCGCCGGCGAGGGACATGCGTTTGAGTTCGTGGCCGGCGCCCCAGGAGTCGGTGAAGAGGACCTGGCTGGTTTTGGGGTCGTAACCGATGATGAGGCGCATGTGGCCGCCGGTGACCTGGCCGGTGGTGGAGAGGGGTGGGATTTCTTCGGCGCGGCCGAGCTGGAGGGTCCAGAGGAGGGGGATGCCTTCGTCGATGCTGGTTTGGATCATTTTGGCGAAGCGGGCGGTGTCGAGGCGGTCGCGGTCGCGGCGGTCCATGCCGGGGCTGATGAGGGCTTTGAAGCGGGTTTTGTAGGTGCTGTCGATTTTGTTGAGGCCGGCTTCCATGAGGCGGGAGTTGGTGCCGCCGTCGGCGGTGGTGCCGACGAGTTGGGCGAGTTCGTGTTGGTCGCAGGGGACTTGGTAGAATTCGAAAAGGCGCTGGCAGGAGGCGACGACGCAGTAGCCTTTGTCGCCCTGATCGACCATGGGGATGCCGGCAATGTAGGTGGCGCCTTCGGGGGTTTGGCGGAGGTTTTTGAGGAGGCTGGCTTTGGTGACGATGGAGGAGGTGGCGCCGAGGGTTTTGGCGCCGAGGCTCCAGTCGCGATTCTGGGCGGGGGCGAGTTTGAGGCGGAGGTATTCGGGCTGGTTGGAGGCGCCTTTGGCGGCGCGGGCGTTGATGTCATTGTGCTCCATGAGGGCGACGGTGTCCGGGGAGGTCCAGAGCCAGCCGGAGGTCTTGATGGGGGCGCCGGGGGCGGAGGTTTGGGGTTTGGGGGTGGTGGCTAGGAGTTGGCCGAGGCTGCGGCCGGTGTTTTGGATGAGTTTTTCGAATTCGGGGACGGTGAGGGGGTCGGAGTCGCCGCGATTGAAGAGGGAGAGGGTGGCGCGGGTGAGGCGGCCGTTTTCGAAGTCGAGGTTGGCTTCCTGGATTGGGATTTGGCCGTCGAGGAGGCTGAGGGCGGCGGTGACGTTGGAGTAGGGGCGGCGGGTGAAGCGGGCGCGTTTGCGGTCGCTATCGAGCCACTGGAAGTAGAGAGGGTCGTTGGTTTGGGGGACGGTGAAGCGGCGGTCGAGGGCGTCGGCGGTGAGGGTCCAGGTGGCGGGGCCGCGGAGGAGGAAGTCGAGGTCGGCGTTGAGGATGAGGTTGCGTTCCAGGAAGAGGATGGCGAGGGCGGCGGCGTGGTCCGGGCGGGCGATTCGGAGGGTGGGAGGGGCGACGCGGGATTCGATGAGGACGGCGGTGGCGCGGTCGAGGGTCCAGGTGGTGAAAGCGATGTGGCCGGCGGTTTCGGTTTGGACTTCGAGGGTTTTGCTGGGGTGGTCTTTCCAGCGGGCGGTGAGGGCGGGGGCGACGGGGCTTTTGGGGGCGAATTCGAGTTCGAGCTGGGTGAGGGCGGGGTCTGCGGGGAGGGTGAGGTGGCCTTCGGTGATTAGGAGATCCGGGATTAAGGCGGAGAGGGTGACGGTGATGTTGTTGTAGGGTTGGGCGCCGAAGCGGAGGCGGCGGATGGTTTTGCCGTCGGGGCCGGGGGTGTCTGAGGTGGCGTAGAGGGGGCTGTTGGAGAAGCCGTCTTTTTTCCAGGTGGAGGCGAGTTTTTCCTCGGTGAGATCGAGGGGGGTGGACCAGTCGAGGACGTCGTCGAGGCTGGCGGTGAATTCGTGGGTGCGCTGGGGATTGTCCTGGGCTGGGAGGGTGGCGGCGAGGGCGAGGGTGAAGCCGAGGCAGGCCAGGACGGGGGCGTTCATGGGGCGATTGGAGCCGAAATGAAACGTGATGGCAAGCAGGAAGGGATGTTAGAGGGCGGCGCGGGCGTCGGCGAGGAGGGCGTCGATGTCTTCGGGGGTGACGCGCCAGGAGCACATGAGACGGGAGCAGCCGCCGATGAAGTTGTAGAAGCGCCAGCCGCGCTCTTTGAGGGCGTGGATGAGGGGGGCGGGGAGTTTGGCGAAGACGGCGTTGGCTTCAGTGGGATAACGGATTTCGACGCCGGGGAGGGTGCTGAGGCCGGTGGCGAGGCGCTGGGCCATGGTGTTGCCGTGGAGGGCGTGTTTTTTCCAGACGTCGTCGCTGAGCATGGTGAGCCATTGGGCGGAGATGAAGCGCATTTTGGAGCAGAGCTGGCCGGCTTGTTTGCAGCGGTAGGCGAATTCGGCGCCGAGGGCGCGGTCGAAGAAGACGACGGCTTCGGTGACGGCCATGCCGAGTTTGGTGCCGCCGCAGCAGAGGACGTCGATGCCGGCGCGCCAGGTGATGTCGGCGGCGGAGCCGGGGGTGGCGGCGAGGGCGTTGAAGAAGCGGGCGCCGTCCATGTGGACTTTGAGGCCGTGGCGGTGGGCGAGGGAGGTGAGGGTGCGGAGTTCGGTGTGGCTGTAAACGGTGCCGAATTCGGTGCTTTGGCTGAGGCTGAGGCCGCGGGGGCGGGGGAAGTGGATGTCGGTGCGTGAGGTGATGAGGCGTTCGACATCGGCGGGGTCGAGTTTGCCTTGATGGTGTTTGGCGAGGAGGAGTTTGGAGCCGTTGGAGAAGAACTCGGGGGCGCCGCATTCGTCGGTCTCGACGTGGGAGGCTTCGCCGACGATGACGGAGTGGTAGCTTTGGCAGAGGGTGCCGAGGGCGAGGGAGTTGGCGGCGGTGCCGTTGAAGACGAAGTAGACGTCGCAGTCGGTTTCGAAGAAGGCGCGGAATTTTTCGCAGGCGGCGCGGGTGGTGTCGTCGTCGCCGTAGGAGGGGAGGAAGCCGGCGTTGGTTTGTTCGAGGGCGGTCCAGGCTTCGGGGCAGATGCCGGAGGTGTTGTCGGAGGCGAAGTGGTATTTGGGGGCGGACACGGGAGGGGGAGGGAGAAACGGGGAGGTTTGACAGGATTTACAGGATTGCGGGATTAACGGGATTGGGGAGGGCGAAGAGCGGGGCGTTGCTGGCAGAAAGAAGGGGGCACCGCAGAGATTGGATGGCCGCAGAGAGGGGAGGGGAGATTTGGGATTGCGGATTGCGGAGGGCGGAGGGCGGAGGGCGTGAGTGGAACGTTGGAAGGGGAGCTGGGATTAGGGGGTGGGTGTTTTGGGGTGGAGTTTCCAGCAGGTGAGGCCGAGGGCGAGGAGGGCGAGGTCGCGGAGGAGGAGGGTGGGGTAGTCGGAGGCGGCGGTGTCGCCGCCGAAGCAGCCGCAGGAGAGGTCGAGGCCGCGGGCCCAGGAGAGGAGGATGGCTCCGAGGAAGAGGAGGAGGAGGGCGTTGAGGGTGAGGAGGCCGCCGGGGCGGAGGAGGCCGGTGATGACGGCGAGGCCGGCTAGGATTTCAAGCCAGGGGAGGGCGAGGGCGAGCCAGGCGGCGTAGGGGTCTGGGAGGATTTGGAAGGAGCGGACGTCGTCGAGGAATGTCATGGGGTCGCTGGCCTTGAGGGCACCGGCGTAGAGGAAGATGCCGCCCAAGAGGAGGCAGAGGAAGGTGCGCAGGAGGCGGCGGGACACGGGGCAGTGTCCGGTTTCATTCTGAGGATTGCAAGATGGAACGTGTTGAGATGAAATGGCTGCTTGGGTTGTGGTGTCGGCTTTGCGAAGTAAAAAGCTATCGTTGCGCATGCTATCAAATGGCTGACTTGAGGAGGAGGTTGGGATCTCGAATGGGGATGAACGGGAGGGAAAGGTTTAGGGTTTACGGTCGAAGTTTGAGGGGGTATGCTTGGAGGGTGAACTCGCTCGAAACAGATGTGGAAGTCGGCGTGGATGGCAGTCTTCGATTGCTTTCGCCACTGCCGGAGTGGCTGAAGCCGGGGCGTGCGCATGTGGTTCTGACTGTGCGAGAGGAAGGAGCGGTGAAAGGCAAACGGGTGATTCCGAATGCGACGGCGGAGATGCTGGCGAAGCGCGTGGCGGCTCTTGAGGGCCTTCGTGCTTCGGGTGGGCTAGGGGATGTCATTCCTGACCCGATGGCGTGGCAACGTGAGATCCGCGAGGACGTGGTGCTTCCGGGTCGGGAGTGATCCGATGATCTGTGATAGCAACATTCTCATTTATGCTGCCAAGCGTAGCGGGTAATTCGGAGAATTCCGGCTAGCTGTTCAAGGCGGCGCTGAGTTGATTCTCTATGTGGACGGCAAAGTCTTCAACCAGAACGAAAAGCTTGTTCAGGTCTTCGACCTTTAACTGGTGCAAGCGGTTCTCTTTAGTGCGACCGTTACGATGTACAAGATCGTGGCGGATCGCTATCGCTCGCATGATAGGTGACAAGTCAGTTGGGAACTGCACGCCAAGAACGGCAGAATACATCATCTTCACTTTGCTGAGATTGTGCCACACAATGTCGAATAGGTATTCCCCGACCTTCTTTTGAATGTTCTGGCTCCAGTTCACCACCTCAGAAAGGCTATACTTGCGTTCCGTGAATTCAGGAGCGGTTGAGAGCAGCTTTTCCATTCTGGTCTGATCAGTTACGACACGCTGATAAAACGAGTCTGATAGGTAGCTCTCTAGCGCAGTTATGGCTGAGGAGTATGCCATCCGATATAAAGCTTGGTTCAGATGCACGGATTTGGTTGTGAGTGAACGAACGAGCGACCTCAAAGTTTTGAGGTTATGACGGAGAGTTTTGAGACAGTCATCGTGCAATTGGACGGACTCTAGGATTGCCATTCTCAAACGGTCTGACTTCTGCGCTGCTTCGCACACAGGGCAGCCGCTCTTATGAACGGTTCGGTTTTTTACTGTGGCTTGCCACTCGTGCGACGAGTCTTTTGAGCATAACCACCATACCTTTTTGCCGCTGGCACGGGAAACGGTAGTGGGACTCAGTTCGCCATTCTTGTCTGAATGCCATTCCTCAGCTATCTCAGGATGTACAGCGCCAAGCGTATTGCTATCATCCAGTCGAGTGTGCGAGCAAAAAGGGCATTCTCCTTCTGGTTGGCGTGAAGTTCGATTGTAAATGGTGGCATCCCATTCGTGCGGAGTAGTCGAGGAACACCTCCACCAGACGCGGCGATTGCTCCCAGGAGTGACTTGATCTGGCTTTAGCGACCCATTTTTATCGGAGTCCCACTGGAGTGCCAGTTTTGGATGCGTGTCGGCGAGGCTGGTCCCTTTTGACGCTCTGCCCGTTCGTTTTGAACACATTGGACATCCGTGACCGAGACGAGCACGATTTCTGACCGAAGCGGTCCATTCGTGATCTGGTCCAACAGGGCATTGCCACCAGACGGTACGATGCGAGCCAATCGTTACGTCTTGGGGTCGTATCACTCCATTTTTTGTAGGGTGCCACTGAGCAGCCAGTTCGCGGGAATACCCGGAGACGGTAGGCTGTTTGATAGATCGGGCGTTCTTCGCACAAATAGGACAGCCGGATTTGGCGTCCACACGCATGCGAATCTGGGCTTTCCATACATGCTCCAAATCATTCTTGCACTGCCACCACACTTTGAGCCTAGAACCAGAACTTACCGTGGAAGGTGTTTCGGTTTGGTTAAGGATAGGATGCCATTCAGAAGTTAGATGTGGAGCGACCGTTGCAAGTGAGGCGGCTTCGTTTCTACAATGAGGGCATCCAGCATCAGCGTTCGTCCGTCCAACGAGCCTCGTTTGCCATATATGGTTTTGATTTTCGAGGCATATCCAATGAACTTTTTTGTTGCTGAGCGGTGCCGTGGCAAAGGGATCAAATCCAGGGTTCCTCGTCGGGTGTAACTGCGTCATCAGCTCCGGAAAGAGAGAGCCGAATGACTCTTCTCGGAGGGTGAAGCGTCCTGAACAATATGGACAACCATGACCAGTCGCGCGATCTCGGATTTGGGCCTCCCAAGTATGTCGCGGATCCTTCTGGCAATTCCACCATGCCTTTTTCTTCGAACTTGCGGGCACTTTGTCGAACAACAAAGTACTGTTTTTCAAGACATCCCATTCCACCCGAAGTTCGGGACTGTGTTCAGCGATGGTTTTCATTCGCTCGGAATGTGAGGGCTAATAATCGTCTGTCACGTTATTACATATTAGAACCTAGTCCGGTGATCGGTTGTTTTTTACTTCGATAGTCCCACGATTGATTCTCAAAACGTGGGAGGTCGAGGCGAGCTCAGGTGGGGATGAACGTGGGAGCTGCCTTGGCTTTCGGGCGAGGGGTGGGGAAATGCCAGGAGATGGACCAGCGGGCACTGGGCAACGTCATTTTTGCGCAGTGATTCTATTGCGCAAAACTGGTGCGGGAGGCTCTTCGATGAGGGGTCTTAGTAGACGCCTTCGACGATTTTGTTTTCCATGGCGCCGAAGGGGCGGACGTCGGCGACGCCGTCCCAGGCGTATTGGTTGCGGGGGCGGCGGCGGAGGGCTTCGTCGCGCTCGAGG
>JAIYDW010000098.1 GCA_027487315.1 Verrucomicrobiaceae bacterium
CCCGCCCAAACCCCTCACCCCACCACCCGCCGCGCCTTCGCCGTCACCCACTTCCCAATCTTCATCCGCCGCTCAATCACCAACCCCGCCGCCTCTCCCGCCTTCAAACACTCGTCCGCCTGCGTGTGCAGAATCCCCGACAAAAACACCACCCCACCCGGCTTCATCACCTTCAAAATCGTCGGAAACGCATTCTCCAGAATGTCCGCAAACAAATTCGCCGCCACCACGTCCCAACGCTGCGCCTTCGTCGGCTTCCACTTCAACACATCCACCTCATCAAACCCCACCTCAGGCACCCCATTCCGCAATCCATTCTCCCGCGATACCAACACCGCCTTCGGATCAAAATCACATCCCCACGCCGACTCCGCCCCAAGCTTCCTCGCCGCAATCGCCAAAATCCCGCTGCCACACCCCAGATCCCCCATCGTCCACGCCTTGCCCGCTGCCGCAAACCCCTCCGCCTCATCCACCAGCAAACGCAGTACCGTCGCTGTCGTCGCATGATGCCCCGTTCCAAACGCCATGTCCGGCGGCACCCCGATCACCTCCCGCCCCGGATGCTCCTTCCGCGCCGCCGCCATCTCCGCCTTCGTCCGCGCCGCGCAGATCACCAACGCATCCCGCACCTTCACCGGCGGCGGTGGCTCCGCGGAAATCGCTGCCCAGTTCTGCTGCTTCACCTTCCGCACACTCCCCCCGAACTCCTTCTGCACCGCCAGCGCTACCTTCTCCTTCTCACAATACAACTCCACCCGAATCATCGTCCGCCCCGGCACCGTCGTGATCACCAGCGCTCCCTGCCCGCCACCCGAAAACCGCTCTTCCCAGGCATCAGCCCACTTCTGCGACGACAATTTCGACCAAACATACAACATCCCCCAAACTCCACACATCTCCCATCAGTTCCACCAAATTCCGCATCCACCACTCAATCATCCGGCCTCTGGCTCCAAAAAATGGAGCGGGTGACGCGATTCGAACGCGCGACATCTTCCTTGGCAAGGAAGTGCTCTACCACTGAGCTACACCCGCGATGATTGGACGCGAACTGTGGCAATTTTTCACCCTCACGCAAGCAGAAAGTCACAATTCTTCAGCAATCCGAATCTTGCCCTCCGCTCCCCTTTCATGATAGCCTCCCCTCATGCGTGCCTTTCTCTTCGCCCTCACCTGGACCTCCGCCACTCTACTCTCCCTCCAGGCCCTCCACGCCCAGGTCGTCCCCACCACCCCGACCAAATTCACCAAACGCAACGTCGGTAACATGACCGACTCCGGAGGCTCCGCCAACATCGGCCTCTCCCCTAACACCACCCAACCCAAACCCACCGTCCGCGAAATCAGCTACATCGCCCTCAGCGACGCCCGCCAGTGGACCAGCACCGATGGCAAGGCCCTCATCGGCAAACTCATCGCCTTCGAGCAATCCGAACAAATCCTCCCATCCGCTCAAACCACCTCAAACACCACCACCCCAGTCCTCCCCGCTCGCCCCACCCTCATCCGCCAGGGCAACGTCCGCCTCCTCGTCCAGCAAAAAGCCTTCGAACTCCCCCTCGATCGCCTCTCCCAACCCGATCGCGACTTCATCCAAAACCTCGACGCCGCCATCGCCAAAAAAGCCGCCGCCCCCAAGCCGTGACCATGCAGACGAAATCGTCGCGAGGCTGAGCGAGGGCCGTCACAGCAAGGAAGGCGCGCGTTTTGACGCCTGAGTGTGTTGGTGAACACTCGATGGCGTCAAAACGTGCGCCTGACGCAGTGGTGGCGAGCCCGCAGCCAGCCGCAGTAGATTTCGTCTGCATGGTTGCGGCTAGAGCCCCCTGATTCCTCTACTTCGTCCGCCCCTCCATCGACGAAGCCGGCAGCTGAAACGCATCCTCGATCACATTCACGTAAGGCGGCATCCCCACCGCCAGCACCACCTCCACAATATCAAACCGGATCGCAATCGGCGGATGCCCCAGACGCCGCAGCCAGTCCTGCGCCCCCCGCTGAATCAACCGCCGCTTCTCCGCGTTCACCGCATCCGCCGGACGCCCCTTCACCGTCCCACTCCGCGTCTTCACCTCCACAAAAGTCAGCACCCGCCCTGCCCGGCACACCAGGTCCACTTCCCCGCGATGCTGCCCCAGATAGTTGCAATAAAGCACCTTCCTCCCCTTCCGCCTCAACCATTCCGCCGCCAAAAACTCGCCAAATCGCCCCACCTCCCGATTGTCCATCGCCCTTCCCATCACCTCCGGATCATAGAGCCCCATCCCCCGTGCCCGCCACCGCAACACTCCGTTCCTCCAAGGCTCCCCCTGCCACCAATCCATCAATCGCCTTCGAATGGATCGCTCTTTCGCCATCGCCCGCTTACTTCTTTAAGTCCACCCGAGGCGCATCATTCCACAGCGTCTCCATCGCGTAAAACTCACGCTTCTCATCCGTGAACAAATGCACAATCACATTCGGATACCCCAGCACCAGCCACTGACTCTCCAAACTCCCATCGCTCACCAGCGCCGGCTTGCCATGATCCTCCTTCAACCGCTCCGACACCTCATCGCGCAGCGCCCGCAGGTGCGGTGACGACGTCGCCGTGCACACCACCAGGTAGTCCGTGATCGGCGACAATCCGCTCACATCCAGAATGGCGATGTCCTCCCCCTTCTTCTCCCCGGCATAGTGCGCGCACATCCGTGCCAGTTCGAGACCCTCGAGCTTCGCTGTCTTCTTCGTTTTTGCAGTAGTCGCCATGATAGTTTGTCCCTCACCCCTCCCGCATTCTTACGGATAAAGCAAGTACCTCTGCCGCTGCCCCCGAAACGCGTCCACCGACCGCCTCCACCCCGACACGATACTCCCCGGCGACACCCCCCGCTTCAACTGCGTGTAAAGCCCCTCACTCCCATAAACCTTGTTGAACAAACTCAGCTTGTCCCCCTTCATGTTCGCCAGCACCTTCCCGCCCGATTGCCGATTCAACTCCGCAATCAAATACACATCCAGCGCTGTCAGATCCGCGCCCGCCTTCGGGTGAATCGACAGCCTCGCCCCCCCGAACCCGTTCCGCGAGTAAGGCGAAAAGCCCACCCCAGGCATGTTCCATCGCTGACAGGCCGCCACAAACGCCCCCGGATTCACCCCGCGCCCGCCCGCATACCCGAACGGATTCTCCGTCCCGATCCCCACATCCACCGCCGACGCCCCGCCCAGCATGCCCGTCGCCACGTAATACGCCGGCGATGTCGCATGCGGAATGTTCGGTGACGTCCGGTACCACCTCAACCCCGTATCCTGCCAGCTCATCTGCCGGTTCCACCCCTGCATCTTCACCACCCGCAACCGCGGCACCCCGGAAATCCAACGCTGCCCGGCCGTCATCATCGCCAGCTCACCCACCGTCATCCCATGCACATACGGCACCGGAATCTGCCCCACAAAGGACTTCCACCTCGGCTCCAACGGCGGCCCCTCCACCCGCACCCCGCCCAGCGGATTCGGCCGATCCAACACCACAAACTCCTTCCCGTTCTCCGCCGCCGCCTCCATCGCCACCGCCATCGTGCTGATGTACGTGTAGCTCCGGCACCCGATGTCCTGCAAATCAAACACCAGCACATCGATCGGCGCCAGCATCGCCGCCGTCGGCTTCCGCGTCGGCCCATACAGCGAATACACCGTCAGCCCCGTCACCCCATCCTTCCGCGTGCTCACATGAATCCCCGCCCCCACCGTCCCATCGATCCCATGCTCCGGCGCATAAAGCGCCCGCAACTGCCCCCCCAGCGCCCGCTGCATCGCCACCCGCGTCATCTCCCCCCTTCCCGTCATGCTCGTGTGATTCGTGATCAACCCCACCCGCTTCCCCCTCAACAAATCAAATTGCCGCCCCGCCAAAAAATCAATCCCCAGCATGAACGGCCCACCCGTCGTCGGCGCCCCCATCCCACCACCCGTCTGACACCCCGTCAGCAAGCGACTCGCCGCCACACCCATCAATCCCTGCAAAAACTGTCTTCTCATCCCCGCATCTAACGCCATTCCCAAGCCCAATCAAACCTAGATTCACCAACGCAAAACCAAGCCCCAATAGTACCCGTCATCCCTCCACGTGACGCCTCGTCCTCGAACCACTCTCTGCGTTCATTCTCCCCCCATCTCCCATCTTCCATCTCCCATCTCCGGCGCTCCTAGCGCCCCAAAAACCACCTCCCCTGAAACACCCCCTCCCCACCACCGTTCTCCTCCTCACCCACCATGCGCCCCCTCATCCTCCTCACCCTCACCACCCTCACCGCCTCCGCCGCCGACTGGACCCCCCTCTTCAACGGCCAAAACCTCGACGGCTGGACCCAGCGCGGCGGCAAAGCCGAATACCGCGTCGAAAATGGCGAGATCATCGGCGTCTCCGTCCCCAAGACCCCGAACACCTTCCTCTGCACCAACAAAAACTACCGCGACTTCATCCTCGAATTCGAATTCAAAGTCGACCCCAACCTCAACTCCGGCGTCCAGTTCCGCAGCCAAAGCCTCCCCGACTACAAAAACGGCCAGGTCCACGGCTACCAATGCGAGATCGACCCCAGTGACCGCGGTTGGACCACCGGCATTTATGATGAAGGCCGCCGCGGCTGGTTGAACAACCTCGCCCACAACGACCGCGCCCGCTTCGCCTTCAAACCCGGCGACTGGAACCTCGTCCGCATCGAAGCCATCGGCAATCGCCTCCGCACCTTCCTCAACCGCGTCCCCGCCGCCGACTTCAAAGACGACCTCACCCCGGAAGGTTTCATCGCCCTGCAAGTTCACGGCGTCCCCGACGCCTTCGTCGGCCTCGAAGTCCGCTGGAAAAACATCCGCATCCAGGAAAACCCCGAATTCGGCTCCCCCGAGCGCTCCCCCATCGCCCCGCCAGAGAGCGTCCTGCCGGAAAAAGTCGAAGTCATCAAAGTCGCCGAAGGCTTCAAGTTCACCGAAGGCCCCGCCCTCGCCCCCGATGGCCGCATCGCCTTCTCAGACATCCCCAACGAACACATCCACCTCTTCGATCCCAAAACCCAGCAGACCACCCTCCACCGCGAAAACACCGGCAAGGCCAACGGCCTCATGTTCACCCCCGCCGCCGCCCTCCTCGCCTGCGAAGGCGGCGCCCGCCGACTCTCCCGCCAGGAACCAGGCACCCAAACCGTCACCACCCTCTCAGACACCTTCGACGGCCAGCCCTACAACTCCCCCAACGACCTCGACATCGACGGCAAAGGCGGCATCTACTTCACCGATCCCGCCTACGGTCGCAAACCCGGCGACATGCCCATCGGCAAGGAAGGCGTCTACTACGCCACCCCCAACAAAGACCGCACCAAACCCGCCAACGTCATCCGCGTCATCGACGACCTCATCCGCCCAAATGGCGTCCTCGTCTCCAACAACAAGTCCACCCTCTACGTAGTCGACAACGGAGCGAATGCCCTCATCGCCTACGCCATCCAGCCCGACGGCACCGTCAAAGACCCCCGCAAACTCGCCACCTTCGACCCCACCGAAACCAAAGGCGGCGACGGCCTCACCAGCGACGCCTTCGGCAACCTCTACATCGCCGCCAAAGGCATCCACATCTTCGACAAAGAAGGCAAACCCCTCGGCATCATCGACGTCCCCGAACGCCCCACCAACTGCACCTTCGGCCCCACCGGCTCCCAAACCCTCTACATCACCGCCCGCACCAGCCTCTACACCGTCAAACTCAACGTCGACGGCCGACGGTAGCCTTCCCCAAAGCCTACGCCCCATCCACATGCCAGATCTGGCGGCAAACGGCAACAGTCGATGACAGGGCAACCACCATTTTGGGCGTTGGGCTCATTTGATTCATTTCTTTCGGAATTCGCTGTAGCCTAAAGAATCAAGCCTTGAACGCACAGTTTTATCGGCTTTTGTTTTTCCAGTATACAATGCAAAAATACTCAGTGAGGAAGGACGAGGTTCTGCAAGTATATCATCCAGCTCAATATTTGTCTTGTAAACTCTAAGCTCTTCTAATTCAGCTAAGTGGCCTATCGAACCAATTTTCCTAAGGCTTTTGCAATTAAGTAAAAACAGGTGACGCAGACTTGATGAAGCGTTCCGCAAATCGACAAATTCTAGCTTTAACTGATCTTCAATTAAAAGCCTCTCAAGCATTGGAAATCTACTCAAGTCTCCAATACTAGAGAATCCAAGGACTCTTACGATACTCAGATCTCGAAGACCTGAGTGAGAAATCTCATCAATGTTCTCGCGCCCTCCTAATAATAAGAACAGCTTCGACAGTTTTGGAATCAAACTGACAACCGCAAGCGATTGCTTCTTTTTGATAGAGATCAACCTCAAATCCGAAAGCTCCGGCAAGGAACTCAGCACATTGAATCCAGTGGATTGGGATGATATGTGAAGCTTCCTTAGCTCCGAGCATTGTGCCAGTGGCGAAAGATCAATTTTACAGCTTTTTGCGTCGCCAATGGATAGCTGATTCAAATCTTTTATTCTAACTTTCGATAAAATTTCAGGGACCTCCAATTCGTAAACTCCAATGGATAGACGCTTTAAGTTTCTGAGTTCATACAAATGGTCGATTGCTGAAATCCGCTGCAGGCAATCAATCGATAGCCATTCAACGTTTGGAATATTAGCCAAACACGCGGCATCGAATGATTCTGAATAATGTCCGTAAAAACGCACCTCGATTCTTTCGCCGTGCGTCAAGCAGATCGAATCGATCTGACGTAGCAGTGCATTGCTATAACACTTCTTAGAATATTGAATTGTGACATCTTTACCCGATGCCAAGATACTATTGATCTGCGATAGATCAATTTGAGGTAAATCGGTAAGCCGTTCCGTCATTTTATTTTTGGCCAAAAGTACAAACATCCACCTTGCGCCTGAACCATCCAAACACACAGAAGCATCTGAGGATGAAAGGCCACCCGAAAGGCTTGTCGCCATCCGGAGTGGGCTTCGCACTCGGCCTAGTGATAGTCCCCGTTTGACGGGGCGGCAAGCGTCAAAGCGTGCGAGCATGGCCGGGCTCACGGGCAAAAAACCCATTCACCCACCATGCCCCACCCCGCCCAAATCTCACGGTGCCCGACACACGGTCTCATCCCCCCACGGACTCTGCCCCGCAGCCCCTTTGGCAGCCATGCGCAGAGCATACTCCACCCCAGGGGTCAGCCCACCGATCGTTTGGCGGCACTTGCTGTCCACAGACACCTGCACCCACGTCGCCGCAGGGTCGCCGTGCGAGCGAGCCTCCACCGGGTAGAACTTCGCGCCATAGACCGCCTTGCAACTGATCTTGATCGTGCCCGGGAACGGACCAGCCACCGCCTTCACATTCTCCGGCGCTGGCAGCGGCCCGATGGGCACGGTGGACGGCGCCGCGACTTGGAAGCCAGAGATCGGAATCTCGGCAGGGTCGCCGCCCGTCGTCGTCTCCACGTAGTCCGCACGCTCCTGCATCGCCTCCTCCCATAAATGACCGACCTCTCGCCCATGCAGACGGATTGAACCAGATGATGGGCAATCAGTTGTCTGATATTTCTGCAGAGCCAACCCGCATCAACCCCGCGCGACAGCGACCTGGCTGGAAGCATTGGCTCCCTCACTTTCCTCTTTCAGTCTTTCTGCTATCCAGACCTTGATGACCGATTGCCGAGTGACTCCCATGCGCGATGCCTGAAAATCGAGTGAATCGATCACCCACTGGGGAAAATCCACATTCACACGCTTTTGCTCGAGCCCGGGCCGCCGCGCGCTGGAATAATCAAGGTGGGCCGTGATGTCGCCACCTTCATCAAAAAGACGATCCAACTCACTGGCCTTGATTGTAGTATTGTTTTTCTTCATCTCTGGATCTCCTTACCGATATAAGTCTGATTTTTTCTGCCCTGAAAGTGTAAATCCCTGTCCAATAGGCCTCGCCAATCCGTGCAATGATCGCTTCTCTCGGTTCGTCTTCGGACCGGGCTGGCACAATCAGTCGTGACTCGTCCTGCCATAAAATCTGGGCTGTGAGAAAATCAATGCCATGCTTCAATCGGTTCTTCTCGGACTTTCCCGGGTCGAACTCAAATAGCATGATGGTATATTAAATATACCTTTTCAGTATGTCAACACCCACGTTTCTTTGACCGGCTAACGTCGAACCCTAACCCCGCATCTTTCGCTCCTTGCCCCCGCTCTTTGTCACCCTCTCAGAAACCAACCGCCCCCATTCACCACCAAACTCAAGCACGTTTTCCCGGTCACCTCCACTGATGAACTGCCGTTGATTCGTGAAAAAGCGTAACGACCCCTCACCGTTAGCCTCCAATTCCCGGAGGTCATCAAAAGCATACACGAATGTCTTCACCGTAAAGCGCGTCGTCACAACGATCTTCTCTTCATCAATCTTCGCATAAGCCGCGTTGCGATACGTCCGATTTCCCCTCCGAAAATGATTCATCTTCTGGCCCTTTCGGGGATGATTCTTGCGATCAAAAAAGCTCACCGCCAAAAAGAAGATCGCAACCAGCCCAACCGCGAACACATAAAACATTTGGATCGGTTCCATATCATTCGCGCCTCTCTAAAGCGCACTCCAGATCCACTCCAATATCGATTGAACCTCCACCTCACTCACCCTCCCCAAGCCGCCGCTCAAACACCCGCGGCACCACCACCGACACCTTCTTCTTCTCCGGCTTCGGATCCAGATTCTCATGCAGTTGCCCTGACGCCACGCTCGACATCACCCCACCCTCCGGCACCTCCGCACCGCTCACCCACACCAGCGCATTCAGCACCACCTTGCGGAAATCGTCATTCCCCCAGTTCAAATGGAAGTGCCCCCCGGTGAAGCCAAACCCGCGTCCACCATCCTCGCGTTCCACCGTCCACATCATCGCCTCTGGCTGCCCCTTCTCCGCCTGAATGTGCGGATACGGCCCCTTCGGATAAACATACGGCCCGTCCCGAGTCGCATCGGATGGCACCGCCACCAGAATCGGCACAAAGTCCCCCCCATCCTTCGCCATCGCGATCCCATCGCCAAAAGCCGGCCGGAATCGCATGTTAAAGTACCACTCATCCTGAATCTGAAACGGCTTCACCCCGCGCGTCACCGCATGCTCCGGAAACGACTCAAACTTCGGCTCCCAAATCGGATTGCACGAATACGAGTTCTCATAATGTCCGCCCAACCACTTCTGAAACTCCGCCCCCGCCTGATCAGCCACCACTTCCACCCCGTAGTGCATGCACCCAAAACCCACCCCCTTCGCCATCAAACCCTTCAGCGTCTCCAAATGCCCATCCACCACCGCCGGATGCTTCGCGCCTCCGTCCGAGTAAATCACCACCGCATCCGCATCCGCAAACGTCTTCTCATCCGTCACCCATCCCATCTCATGCCGCTCGACCACCAATCCCGGCACCTCCTTCAAACACTGCTCCAACAAAATCGACCCCGCCCGAAACTCATGCATCATCGGCGGATGCGATGGCTTCCCCGCGATTAAGACCAGCTTCTTCTTCCCCTCCGCCGTCACCCCAAACACCGACCCACCCGCCAACAAGCCGCCCAGCCCAAGCACCATCAAAAATCGCATCTTCATCATCCCAAAATCCTGCCCACCCCCATTCCCATAGTCAAGCCATACTCTCACCGCAAACATACCCCTCGACATCCCCCCTCCCTTCTCCCAATTTCCCCAACCATGAACCGCCGCCACTTCTTCCGCTCCACCACCGGCAGCCTCCTCGCCCTCACCCCCGCCGCCCACCTCCTCAGCCAGGACACCGACCCCGCACCCACGCTCCCCACCGTCCGCCAGATCACCCGCCAACCCGGCTTCCACTGGTTCGGCTACTACGACAAACTGCAATTCTCCCCCGACGACCGCTACGTCCTGTCCAACCAAGTCCACTTCGAGCACCGCTCCCCAAAACCCGACGACGTTATCCAGGTCGGCATGGTCGACCTCCAGGACAACGACAAATGGATCGAACTCGGCACCTCGCACGCCTGGAACTGGCAACAAGGCTGCATGCTCCAGTGGGTCCCCGGCACCGAATCCACCGTCATGTGGAACGACCGCCAGGACGGCCAATTGGTCTGCCACTTCCTCGATGTCAAAACCGGCAAAAAACGCACCCTCCCCCGCGCCCTCTACGCCCTCAGCCCCGATGGCAAATGGGGCATCTCCACCGACTTCCGCCGCCTCAATGACACCCGTCCCGGCTACGGCTACACCGGCGTCCCCGACCCCAACAAAGACATCCTAGCCCCCGCCGACTCCGGCCTCTGGCGCGTCAACCTCGAGACCGGCGAAGAACAACTCATCTTCACCATGGCCCAAGCCGCCGCCATCCCCTACACCGGCTCACCCAACGGCTTCAGCAA
>JAIYDW010000078.1 GCA_027487315.1 Verrucomicrobiaceae bacterium
AGTTCCCACTTGATGAGGGTGTCGAGCAGGCGAGTGCGGCCGTAGCTAGCAGAGCAACCGCCTTTGTCGAGGGTGTTGTTGGCTGGATGCTGGGGATGAGCGATGAGGTCGCTGGCGAGGGTGATGGCCTTTTGAGCTTGCCCTAGTTCGTTGAAGGTGCGGATGAGCCACTCTTCATTGTGTGCGTAGTTGTGAATCTGGTCGGGCTGGACGAAGTTTTCGATCATGTAGGCGTGATCAACGCGAGTAGAGGCTTCTTGCTGCCAGGCGGCGTCGTCGAAGCGGCGGAGCTTGGAGTAGATGTGACCAGGCATGTGCCACATGTGAGCGATGCCGGGAGCGGAAGGACCGCCAGCGGCTGCGGACTTGAGGCCTTGCTCAGGCTTGAAGCCGTCCCAAAGATGGATGGCGTAGTGATAGGCGGGGTGGTTGGGATCGACAGCGAAGACTTGATCCAAGATGGCTTGAACGGCCATGGGACTGCTGATGGAGGCTTCGTTTTTGCCATGCCAAATCTTCCACGCGAGGAAGGCTTTCGCTTCGATGTTGTCGGGGTAGGTTTGGACGATGAGCTCTAAGTCACGGATGGCATCGAGCTCGCGTTTGTTGTCGTCCCGTTTGTCCTCTTTGAGGTAGCTCTCGAGCATGTTGATCCAGAGCAACTCGTGTGGATGGGCTTTGGCTTTTCGATCTGCGGCCTTCCCAATGAAGCCGCGGGCGCGTTTCTCGTTGTTGAGGTTGGCCATGGCCATACCCCAATAGGCCATGGCGCAGTCGGGATCGAGTTTTGCGACTTGCCGGAAGGAACGTTCAGCTTCGAAGAACCAGAAACCATGAAGCTGACCGATGCCTTGATTGAAGAAGCGCTGAGCGAGTGGTTTGGGAGTGGTCACAGGGAAGTTGACCTTCCCTGTGCCAGCCATGAAGTGAGCCTCTTGCCGGGGGCCTTCGTTGAAGGCTTCGCCATGCACGGAGTGGCCGGGCAGGGGATCTGCGGCCTGCAAGCTACCGATGGCCAAAGCCGAAAGAAGGAGCAGGCGTAAGGACATGTTTGTTTGAGTGGCCAGTTAAGGCTTCGAGTAACCGGGAGCGGGTGTACCGTCGGCTTGCAGTTTTTCGGTGGACCAAAGCAGACCACGTGTGACGAGGTCGAGATAACGAGGGTCTGAGACGGTATCGTTGTTGTGACCGAGTGTGGTGCTGAAGATGCGAGTCTTGCTCGGGCCGAACTCATTGGTCCATGCGACGACGGCATTGGCTTCAACAGGTTTGGCTTCGGTTTCGGTTGCTGGTTTGGCGTCTTTGCCCTTTGGCTTTTTGGGGAGTTGCATTTGGCGACCGGAGGCGAGCGCTTTGGCTGAGGGGAAGATTTGGACATTGTTGTAGAGTTCTTCGTTGATGGTTGTCCAAGGAAGAAGGCCTTTGGTGACTGGGTGTGTTGCGTCAGTGAAGGTGATGTCGATTGGAGATTGGGGGCCGTGACCAGTGGATTGGATGCCGATCATTTCATACCAGCCGGCGTTTTCGGCACCAGCGGCGACAGGCTCGCGGAAGTTGTCCCAGCGGTAGCTGTGCATGGCACAGTGGAGATTGACGGCAGGTTTGCCATCGCGGTGAGCTTTGATGATACGCGACACATAGGGGCGCTCGGTGACATCGGCTGAGCATTCGTCGTGGAGAATGACATCGAAGTCTTTGGCCCAATCATCTGAGGCGTAGATCGGGAAGGTGGCTTTGGTGGTTTTGTCCGGGTTGAACGCGATGTCGACAACAGCGTTGAGCCGTGACTCGATGCCGTCCTTGAGAAGTTGGGTTTGGGTGGCGTAATCGTGGCAGCAACCGCCAGCGACGATGAGGACTCTGAGGGGTTTGGGTTTGTCTGCCTGCCCTTGGACGGAAGTGTAGAGGCAAGCGCCTAGAGTGGCTAGAGCTATGGAGAGGGGTAGGAAGGTCTTTTTCATGGTTGAGAGTAAATGGTGGACGAGTTGAACGATCTTAGAGAGGTAAATCGAGCATAAAATCCCTCGAAATGACGAATTTTGAATCGTCGAATTATAGATAGGGAGGGCGAGTGGGCTAGGACTTAACACTCGGCCCCTCTATCCATTTCGGCGGGATCATGATCTGGCGCGGCACCGCAGGCACGCCGCGCTCGTGCTGGGAAAGCTGCGTGACGACCAAATCGACCGCGGCAGCGGCGAGATGATCGCGCTGCTGGTAGATGCCCGCGAAGCCCTCCATCCTCGGCGTCCAGTCATGCACCACGAAGCCGATGTCGTTCGGAAAGCGCAGGCCGAGACGCTTCAGCCAGCCGGGCACGTGTGTGTCGAAGGTGATGAGCGCGTCCGGCTGATGCTCGCGCATCCATTTCGAGAAGGCGTCGAAGCCCTGGCTGATGTCGTTGCTGGGAAACAGCAGCAGCGGCACTCGATCCGCCTCTGGCATGCCGTGCTGCCAGTGAAACAAGCCGCCGCTGTAGCCGAACTGCGAGCGGTTCACGATCCACTTTGTCACCGCCACGCCGATGCGTTTGTAGCCACGGGCCGCGAGTTGCTCCGCCGCCATGTGAATGCCGAGCGTCATGTTTCCTGCGGTCATGTGCAGCGCGGGCGTGCTCATTGCATTGCCAAACGTCACCGCCGCGAAGGGCGAGTAATCGAGCTTGCTGCATGGCAGCGTCATGCTCTGCGGCGAAACGATCACGCCTTCGATGCCACGCGCGTGCAGGATCTTTTGCAGCTTCTTCGGCGTGAGGCCGTCCTTGCCCAAATAAAACTCCTCCACCGCATAGCCATGCCCATGGGCACGACGGCGGATGTCTTCAATCGGCACATACTGATACGAAGGCCCCAGCAGCCCATCCTGCGGCACATGCTCGCGAATCACCGCGATCACCGCACGCAACCGCTTTTCCTTCTTCCCGCGCACCACCTGCATCATGCGCATCAAATGCGGGTCCGGCTGGTAATCGAGCCGCTTCGCCTCCTTCAAAATGAGCTCCCGCTTCGCCGCCGCCACCTTCGGCGCTCCACGCAGTACTCGCGACACCGTCATGATCGACACCCCCGTGGCTTGGGCGATGTCTTTGAGCGTGGGCGTGGAGGTCGTGGGCATGGTGTTAGCATAACACTACATGGTGGCATTCAAGCCGCGAAATCTCTCCACCGGTTCCGTTCTCTCACATCATGTCTATTCGATCTCATTTCCGACTCTTTGCGATTTCTGCGCTTTTTTCCGGCCTATCCATTGCCGCTCCGCCGCCGACGGAGTTGCCGGGCAAAACTTCCGCCTGCGCGGCTCGGATCACTCCGGCGAATCCGCCGAACGACGGCATTCTGTTTGTCGATCACTCCAAGGCCAAGCGCAGCGGACATCTCGGTCATGCGTTGGTGCAGCTTGAGCCGGGGAAGCTGATCGCGTTTTACCCGAACTGCTCCAGCGATAACGGCGGTCACTCAGGCGTCGGCTGGATGGAATACAAACGCTCCGTGGACGCTGGCAAGACCTGGGGCGAGCCGCAGGTGCTTTCCTTCTCCAAAAAACTCCACGAGAAGAAGTTGGGCCGCTCCGCCATGGCCGAAAAGGCCATCGTCACGGACAAAGGCGAGATCGTGCTCGTTTACCTCATCTGCGATGTGGCCGAGAATGCGATGTGGCAGCCCTACTGGGTGCCGCTGGTCAGCAAGAGCAAGGACGGCGGCCAAAACTGGAGCGATCCGCGACCCTTCGGAGCCTCGCGTGGTCGAGTCTATGACGTGGAATATCGCGATGGCGAGATCCGCGTGCTGCACTTCGCCAACGACGCCATCAAAGACTGGCGCGGCAATGCCAAAGAGCACGTCTATGAGCTGCATGTGAGCACCGATGGCGGCGAAACCTTTACCAAACGGAGCGTGTTGCCCTTCATCACCAACCGGCGCGGTTATGGAGCACTCGGCCACCTCGCCGATGGCTCGCTCATCGCTTACGTTTATAACAGCGCGAACGAAAACGTGCTCGATTACCTCATCAGCCACGATGGCGGCAAAACGTGGCCCAAGGTCGGCACCTCGACCGTCAGTCGGAAGATCCGCAATCCGCAGTTCACCGCCTTCGGTGGCAAGTACTACCTCCATGGCCGCAGCGGCGCGTATGGCGACGGCAGCGGCCATATGATCCTCTACATGTCCGACGACGGCATCACCTGGGACGACGGCGTCTATCTCCGCATGCGCACCGCTGGTGCTGGAGCCTACTCGAACAGCCTCGTCGTCGATTCTCCCGAACCCGGCGGCAAGCAGCGGCTCCTCATCCAGGCCTCCCACGCCTACGAAGATAGCAAGACCAACGTGCTCCACTGGTGGCTGGAGTAACGGCTGCAAACTTTCACCAACCCACAACTATGCTCCTCCGACCTCTTTTGTGTTTCTGTGCGATCTCTGCGCTCTTTTGCGGCCAAGCCATCGCTGAACGTCTCGTCGATCCTGATCGCACGTGGCAGGGCATTCCAGGCCTGGAGCGTACGGCAAAGGGACGCGTCTTCTTATCCTGGTTCACCGGTGGACCGAAGGAACCCTCGCCGTTCAACGAAGTGCTGCTGAGCTGGAGCAATGATGAGGCGAAGACCTTCACTACACCGCAAGTGATGGCGGAACCGAAGGATGGTACGCGCTGCTTTGATCCGACGCTCTGGATCGATCCGAAGGGGCGGCTTTGGTATGTCTTCAATCGCGGCAACAAAGACACCGCGCAGCATGACGTGTGGGCACGGATTTGTGACGCGCCGGATGCGCAGACGCCGGTCTTCGGGGCGGAGTTCCGTGTGGGCTTCGATGCGCCGTTCGCCTTTCGCATGAATAAACCGACCGTGCTGTCCACGGGTGAATGGATCATGCCGGTGACGCATGCGACCGAGCGCATCGAAGGCTGGTTTGCAGGACCAAAGCAGCTGCAAGGCGTCGGCATTTCGACAGACGAAGGCAAGACGTGGAAGCTTCACGGTGCGCTGAAGGTTCCTTATTGGGCGCTGGAATGCATGATTACCGAATTGAAGGATGGTCACCTGTGGCTCCTCACACGCACGGGCGGTGGAGTGTTGTGGCAGAGTCAATCGAGCGACAAGGGCCGCACCTGGAGCGAGGCGGTGCCGAGTTCGATCAAGAATCCCGGCTCACGCTTCTTCATCCGCCGACTTGCGTCGGGCAATCTGCTGCTGGTGAACCACCTTAACTTCAAAGGTCGCAACAACCTCACCTCACAGATCTCCACCGACGATGGTGCGACGTGGAACGATGGCCTGCTGCTTGATGAGCGCAACAACGTCTCCTATCCAGACGGTGTGCAGGACAAGGACGGTCTCATATGGATTACCTATGATCGCGACCGCCAAGGCGATGGCGAGGTGTTGCTGGCGAAGTTCAAAGAAGAAGACGTGGTCGCAGGTAAGAACCTGTCTGGCGCAGTCACGCTGAAGCAGACGATCAACAAACTGCACAAGCCCTCGCTTCTCCCGACCAACTGGGACCCCGCACTGGCGGGCGACATCGTGATGCAGCGGCTCGTCCGTGTCACGGCACCGCAGGTGAAAGGTGCGCATGATGCGGAGTTCGTCTGTGTCGGCGAGCGGGCTTACATCGTCGAGCATGACAACGACGTGTCACCCGGTCACGGCGCGGGCGCGGCGATGTATTGCGTGCTGACGGTGGTGAACCTGAAGACGCTCCAGGTCGAAAAAACGCACCCGCTGGCCAAGGCGGGCCAGGCCTTCGCCAATATCACGCTGCCGGACGCGCAGGTCTTTGTGCCGCGCATCATCCTCAAGGACGAGCACACGCTACGCACCTACTTCTGCAGCCAGCCTGCCAAAGCACAGGCTGTGACTTGGTATAGGGACTTTGACCTGCGCACGCAGACATTCGAGGATAGCATCCACAAAGCCAGGCTCAAGACCGCCGCAGGTACCTTCGACATGGAGCCGCGTCATTTTCATGCAGATGCCGCCGCTTCGGGCTTCAAGCGACCCAGCATTAATCAGGGCCTCTACATCTTCGATTCGTTCAAAGAGATCGACGGCAAGCGCTACATTGCGCTCAACAACTTCCCCGGCAAACAAAACGCTCTCGCCCTGCTGCACGATGACTTCGCCACCTTCGAAGTCATCGGCCACTACAACGATCCGCAATCGCAGCAGCTCAGCGAATCCGCCGTGAACCGCCTGCCCGACGGCACCTGGATGGCCATCGTGCGCAACGACGCGGGCAACTACCACTTCACCACCAGCCAGGACGGCAAAACATGGACCGTCGCCGAGCCAAAGCCCTTCGTGCCCAACGGCTTGAACTCCAAACCGACCTTCGACAAGTTCGGCGGCGTCTATTACCTCGGCTGGCAGGAGAACACCAAGATCCAAAACTGCAATCGCAGCGTCTTCAACGTGGACATCTCCCGCGACGGCAAAACCTGGCTGCGCAAATACCGCTTCGAGTCCCCGCATTCGTTTCAGTATCCGACCTTCCACGAACACGAAGGTGCCCTCTGGCTTATCGTCACCCAGAGCGACCATGGCGGCAGCACCGACCGAATCATGTTCGGCAAACTGGAGACCGTGGGCCAGTTCGAGCCTCAAACCGGCCAACAACGCATCGCCTGGCCCGCGCCGCCGCCACCTGAGCCTGCCTTCATGAAACCCGGCGTGAAGCTCTTCACCGATCGCGACTACGTCATCGACGAAATGCCCGAAGCGGTCAAAGATCTGCCCTTTCATCGCACCAGCATCGAAAAGCTCGATGTCACCGTCACCAAGCCCGGCACCCTTTTCGCCCTCACCCCTACGATCCGCCCCCAAGCAGCCAGCCAAGAGGAAGCCCTGCAAAAAGCCGGCTTCACCAAAGTGGACGTGCCCGAGACACAGCTCTTCCCTGGTGAAATCAATCGCGTGAGCCTCTATCGCAAAGCCGCGAAAACTGGTGAGCGGCTTCAGTTCAAGAAGCTGGTGCTGCTGGTACTGGCGGACGGTGCGGCGCTTGAATAA
>JAIYDW010000040.1 GCA_027487315.1 Verrucomicrobiaceae bacterium
CCCAACCACCTCTACGCCCGCGGCCCCCGCCTCCGCCTCGACGCCGAAGCCATCCGCGACAACGCCCTCGCCATCGCCGGCCTCCTCAGCACCGAAAAAGGCGGCCCCCCCATCTACCCACCCCAACCCGATGGCCTCTGGAAAAAAGTCGGCGGCCAGCAATACCAATACGAAGTCAGCACCGGCGAAAAAAAATACCGCCGTGGCCTCTACGTCGTCCTCAAACGCGGCGCCCCCAACCCCAGCTTCGTTAACTTCGACGCCTCCGCCCGCATGGCCTGCGTCGTCAAACGCTCCCGCAGCAACACCCCCCTCCAGGCCCTCACCCTCCTCAACGACCCCGTCTACGTCGAAGCCGCCCAGGCCTTCGCCACCCGCGTCCTCACCGAAAAACCCAACGCCCCCCTCCCCGACCAGATCACCCACGCCTTCCGCCTCGCCCTCGCCCGCACCCCCACCCCCACCGAACTCACCGTCCTCACCGACCTCCACCAAACCCAGCTCGACAACGGCGCCCCCCTCCCCAAAGCCTGGACCGCCCTCACCACCACCCTCCTCAACCTCGACGAGTGTATCACCAAAAACTAGTTTCCGCCATGAGCCCCTTCAGCATCCCCCACTCGCCGCTTCTCGACCGCCGTGCTCTGCTTCAAAAAGGCGGCCTCTCCCTCGGCTCCGCCGCCCTCAGCTCCCTCCTCGCCCGCGACCTCACCGCCGCCCCCTCCGCCGACATCACCCTTCCCCGCGACCCCCACTTCGCCCCCAAGGCCAAGCACGTCATCTATTTGCACATGATCGGCGCCCCCTCGCAGCTCGATCTCTTCGACTACAAACCCGAGCTCATCAAACGCAGCGGCCAGCCCTGCCCTCCCGAACTCCTCGAAGGCAAACGCTTCGCCTTCATCGGCACCGAGACCGCCCTCCAGGGCTCCCCCTTCAAATTCAAACAGCACGGCCAAAGCGGCACCTGGATGTCCGAGTTGTTGCCCCACCTCGCCACCGTCGCCGACGACCTCTGCGTCATCAAATCCCTCCACACCAACGAAATCAATCACGCCCCCGCCCAGATGTTCCTCCACAGCGGATTCGGCCAGGGCGGCCGCCCCTCCATGGGAGCCTGGGTCACCTACGGCCTCGGCAGTGAAAACAGCGACCTCCCCGCCTACGTCGTCATGCTCTCCGGCCCCCCCGGCGGCGCCGGCACCGCCCTCTGGTCCACCGGCTTCCTCCCCAGCGTCTACCAGGGCATCCAGTTCCGCTCCGAGGGCGACGCCGTCCTCTTCCTCAGCAATCCCGAAGGCCACTCCCGCAGCGACCGCCGCCACGTCCTCGACGCCGTCAAATCCCTCAACGAAGAGCGCCTCCGCGCCCTCCGCGACCCCGAAATCGCCACCCGCATCAGCCAATACGAAATGGCCTACCGCATGCAGGCCAGCGTCCCCGACCTGATGGACATCTCCAAAGAATCCCAGGCCACCCTCGACATGTACGGCGCCACCCCCGGCAAAGCCTCCTTCGCCAACAACTGCCTCCTCGCCCGCCGCCTCGTCGAACGCGGCGTGCGCATGATCCAGCTCTACGACGCCGACTGGGACCACCACGGCGGCCTCGACAAACGCCTCCCCGCCAAAGCCAAAGACGTCGACCAAGGCATGGCCGCCCTCGTCCGCGACCTCAAACTCCGCGGCCTCCTCGATGAAACCCTCGTCATCTGGGGCGCCGAATTCGGCCGCACCCCCATCAAACAGGGCCAGGACGGCAGCGGCAAAAAAGTCAGCATCGGCCGCGACCACCACAAAGACGCCTTCACCATGTGGATGGCCGGCGGCGGCGTCAAACCCGGCATCAGCTACGGCAAAACCGACGACTTCGGGTTCAATGTCGCCGAAAACCCCGTCCACGTCCACGACCTCAACGCCACCGTCCTCCACCAGCTCGGCCTCGACCACGAACGCCTCACCTTCCGCTACCAGGGCCGCGACTTCCGCCTCACCGACGTCCACGGCGAACTCATCTCCAACATCCTCTCCTAACCCCTCCTCCTCCTCCTCCTCGTCCTCGTCCTCGTCCTCGCCCTCCCCCCGTGGAGCAAGCTGCCAGCTTGCCTCCAGTCATCCCCTTCTCCCATCTCCCATCTCCGGCGGCCCCGCTGCCCCCCCTCCTCTGCGGCCATCCCCTCTCTGCGGTGCAAAAAATCACCCCAAACACCATCAACGCCCCCACCCCATTCTTTCTGCCCCCCTCTGCGCCTCCCTCTCCTCCGCGCCTCTGCGTGCACTCACCGCCTCCCCCCATCCCCCATCTCCCATCTCTGGCGGCAAAGCCGCCCCCTCACCTCCGATTCACCATCTGCCGAATCTCATCCTCCGTGTAGGACGTCTCATCCACCCGCCCCCCATCCGGCTTCACAATCTTCGGCCGCATGTTCTCCTGCTGTGACTTCGCCGCATCCCACACCTCCCCCGTCTTAAACATCTTGTCCCCACCCCCAAACAGCTGCCCCTGCTGCCTCGCCTCCATCGACCCCTCCCGCGCCTCCTTCGTCGCAAACGCACTCTCCCCCATTCGGCTCTTCTTCCCCGCCCCCTGAAACGACTGGCTCCCCATCCCGTTCACCTGATCCGCCCTCGAAAACGTCCCCTGCTTCAACGTCTTCGGCACCTGAAACTCCTTGTTCGTCGAATACTCCTTCGCCTTGTACCCCTGCTTCTCCAGGTAGCTCCCCATCCCCGAGTTCTGCGTCACCATCGCACTCTCAAACGAACTCCGCTTGTTCATGTTCGTGTCCATCATCCGGCTCTGCATCGACTGAGACATCGGCTTGTTCTCCACCTCCGCCTCCGGCGACGAGCACGCCCCCCCCACCAGCCCCAAAGCCAGCCCCGCAATCGACCGAACACAATAAACCCACCAATTCATCCCACACCCTACCCATTTCCCCACCCCACCACAATCCCCGATTCACCTCAAGGCACCGCCGGCACCGTATACCCCTGCGCAATCAAAGCCGCAATCGCCGCCTTCCCCGCCTCACTCGTAACATAACTCTCCAAACCATACACCCACATCCCATTCGGCCCCAAAAGAATCGGCTGCAGCGGCTCCCTGCCTCCACCCCCAGTGTAAAATGCCGCTGTCCCACCGGGAACCGTAATCAGTTGGTCCAGAGTCGCTGCACTGATACCCAGCGTAGTGCTCGTTAAAAGCCCGGTAGTACCCGAACCAACATTGGAAACCTTTAGTGTCAGAGTCCCCGACCCCGACTGCTGCGTAACCGAGCTACCCGCAGGAGTATTCACAATACCAGCAATCTGCTGCGGCGTCAGAGGCTTCAAATCCGTGATCTGCACGTTCGCAGCCCCCCCATTAGCCGGCGTCGCCCCCGACCCGCCCGAAGGACTCTGGTTAACGAACTGGGTCAATGGACTAACCCTGGTGCTCCCTGCATTTATCGTCATGCTTCCCGACAAGATTAAGGTCCCGGACCCTGCCACATTATAGATTGTCCCACCCGTCGTCACACTCGTACTACCCGTCCCACTCCCACCCCCACCAGCCACCCGCTCCACCACCCTCACCACCTGCCCATCCGGCAGGATCAACGACGCCGCATAAAACGCCTCCGTCTCCACCCGCTCCACACTCGTCCCCAACTGCATCGGCAGACTGTGCCTCCGCGCCGGCTCAATCAAACGCTCCGCCAAATGCCGACGCCTCGGCATGAACGCCCGCTTCACCTGCCTCCAAAACCCGCCCTTCCCATCCCCCAGATTGCGCGTCTCAAACGGCACCTCCACCCCCACCCCAAACAACCACTGATCCCCAAACAATCGCTCGTTCTCGTGCCACATCGCACTCAGCACCACCGCTGGCACCGGCCTGAAGTCCACCCCCAACCGCCACGAGTCATACTCCAAACTCCCCACCGTCGGACTCTCAAAACTCGCATACCCTCCGATCACCCGCAGATCCGCCCACCGGTCAATCCCCGGCACCAGCAGCGTCGCATCCATCTGCCACCCCCTCAAACTCTCCGTCAGCAGCGACAGCGTCGTATCCAAAATCACCATCTCAGTCCCCCGAATCCCCCCAAAGTTCAAAGGCCGACTATACGCCTGCACCAGCCGCTGCGCACTCCGCTGACCATCGTCCAACGGCAAATGATACCGCCCCCGCAACTCCAGCCACCGCGTCCCCACCTCCGCCGTCATCGCCAACTGCCAAAACGAATCCCCCACCCCCGTGTTCGCCCCGTTGAGAAACGCATTCGCCCCCACATAAATCCCCTCCTCCAAAAACCCCACCACCCCCTTCGGCTGCTCATAAAGCGCCGCCACCGACTGCTTCCCAAACAAATGCCGGAACCCCGCCCCAATCCCCGCCTGATACGCCCCGCCCTCGATCCACTGCCCATACGGCTCCGCAAACAGCAGCGACCCCGAAAGCGTCCCCGCCTCCCCCAGCGTCCCGTGCAGCGGCACCAACCCCGAAAAATTCCCAATGCTCTGCCCCCCCGCATTCTCATACCGCATCTGCACCGACCCATTCCCCCACCAAGGCTCCGCCAAAGGCCCCACCGCCTCCTCCACCTCACCGCGCGCCACAGCACCCGCCAAACTCAAAATCAAAACCAAGGAAAAACCGCGCATTATTCAGATTCGAATTCTAAGCAAATCCCCCAAACCGTCAATCCCAATCTCCACCGCATATCGCCCCCATCTCCCATCTCCCATCTCCCATCTCCCATCTCCCATCTCCCATCTCCCATCTCCCATCTCCCATCTCCCATCTCCCATCTCCCATCTCCGCGCCTC
>JAIYDW010000191.1 GCA_027487315.1 Verrucomicrobiaceae bacterium
CTGCTCCAGGGCGTCAACCTCTACGCCTCCGGCTGGCCCATGCCCCTGAGCCCCAACGCCCTGCAAATGACCGCCGCCAACGGGTTCACCGCCAACCTCAGCTCCAGCCTCGCCGACCAGATCCAGCGCTGGCAGGCCGACACCCAACCCACCGCCCAGGGTTACCAAGGCCTGTTCTACCTCGGCTCAGGCAACTTCCGCCAGTGGACCACCATCGGCGACAACACCTTCACCAACCAATCCAACACCCCCATCCTCTACCCCCACCGCGCCCTCTTCATCCGCACCCGCTCCCCCATCCCCTCCTGGTTCGTCCCAACCCCCTGGACCCCCTAACCAGGGAATCTCACACGCTGGCTCCGATGGAGAACGCTTCGGATAAGGCGACGGCGAGCGTCAATGGAACGGCGTGACATAGCTTGTCAAAGACAACCCGAAGGGCACCACCGGCGGGTGGTGGCAACACGTTGCTGACACGACAGAAAGCCTTCGAGCCGTTCCTGCATCCGTTTTGTTAGGCCTTGGTGGTGTTAATGAAGTGCTTCATTTCGGGTTCACGCTTCGGGCCGCTACTTTGAAGATAAAGTTCCTGTTCGGAAGTAACTTCCGGTCAATAGGAGGATTCTTATTGAGTTCTTCTTCCACGAGCGCGGAATCAATACTCGTGAAGGCGGCCCGATGGTTCAGCAGCATCAACTCGAAAAGTGGCCGGGCTGTATCAATCGCCAAATAGGTGACCTGCGGCTTTGCGTCGTCCTCAATAATCCGGTACGGAGACTTCTGGTTCCTCGTCGCCTTTGGAAGCGTCTTTGCTACGAGAAGATAATCCCAAAAGTGGGGAAACTTAATCTGTGCGACCAACTGCCGATCTCCCACTGACTTTGTGATGTGAGCGCTCGATCCATCACCAGAATCCAATGTGAGCGTCCATCCATTCATATCTGCCACAAGGCTCTCGCCACCCCCACCTGCGAAGCAGGCAGTCGTCAAAACGGACAGTAACGCGAGCACACGGATCATGAGTGATATGCTTGTGGGTTTGCCGAACGCCTAGCTCATCCACGGCGGGGAAGGAAGCCCGAATTCAAACTGGAACCTTACCCGCCGTTGGATGGAGCGTCTTGTTCGGATTTATGTACCGTCACCATATGTCCTGTTCTTTCTCCCTTCGATAATCATCCATCAGTACTCCTGCGTAACCCCAGTTCTCTTCATCAACTTCATTAAAAACGATTTTAATGTGTTCTGGCGTCTTGTCAAAATAGGCAACAAGAGAAGCGGTCGTTTGAATTTGTTCGCAGCGATCTATTTGTCTCGGTTGCCTTAAAGCAGCTTCAGAGAATCGATCTTTGCTTTAGCAGCAGCAAGCACGTCTGCGATGGTTGTAGGGTTCTCCGTGCCTTCGACGCGGATGATCTCGACTTCCGTCAGGCCAATGAATCCCAAGATGGCACGGATGGACGGGACGAAATGATCATAGGCAGCATACGGGCCTTCGGAAAAAACGCCTCCACTGGACACCACGACGTAAACTTTTTTCGTTGGAACCAAGCCTTTAAGTCCTTCAGAAGAAAAGCTGAATGTGCGGCCAGCGCGGACGATGTGGTCCACCCAAGCTTTGAGGACGGATGGCAGACCGAAGTTCCACATGGGTGTTGAGATGACGATCACATCAGAGGCAAGAAGCTCGTCCACCAATTCATCCGAAAATTTGATTGCCTCCTGTTGGTCCGGGGTGCGGGCATCTGGGGGAGTGAACGCAGCGCCAACCACGGCCTCGGTAAGGTGGGGGATTGGGTGGGCATTCAGATCACGCGTGGTGATGGAAATTCCGGGGATGTCTTTTTCAAATTTCTCCAACAGATGCCGGGAGGCTTGGCGGGAGGAGGAGTTTTCACCGTTGGGGCTGACTTCGAGGTTGAGCAATTTCATGATGATAATGTGTTTGTAATTGGTTGTGCTGAAAGGAAAGAGTCCGATAGTGGCTCTTAGGTTCCTTTGTGCGGGAATATAGAACTATTGAAATATACGTCAAGATGGTTTATTTGAAAACGATGCGACCCCTCATCCACCCCTCCGTCGAGGCCATCACCGTCGAGGGGATCCTCCATGCTTTATCGGACCCGGTCCGGGTGCAGATTTTGGTCGGAATCGCAAAAGCCGAATGCCCCCAAAGTTGCGCGAAATATCAGATGGTGGAAAACCGCGAATTGCCGAAATCCACCTTGTCCCAGCACTTCAAAGTGTTGCGCGAGGCCGGGCTGATCCGCAGCGAGCGCAAGGGTGTGGAATTGCATAACAGCACGCGGTATGCGGAGATTTGCGAGCGGTTCGGTCCCCTGCTTACCGCCATCCTCGACGCCTACGCGGCAGAGCGGCAATAGGTTGCGTAGTCCGAGTCCCGTGAACGCCGGACGATGCAGAAGATGAAGGCAATCGCCAGTACGCTAAAGACGTCAGGGAAGCTGCTTGTGACGAATGCCAGCAGTAGAGTGACCGAAGTCAATGGAAGAATCAAGACGACGCCGATGCTGTGTTTGTTGCCGAACGTCTCGGATCAGGCGACGGCGAGCGCAAGACGTTGCTGGCACGACAGATAGCCTTCGAGCCGTTGCCTGCATCCGTTTTGTTCGGCCTTGGTGTGGCGGTGATAGTCGTCATGGCTTCTTCTGGAAGGCTCCTGACTCCCAGTCTGCATCTGAAATGCGGTCTGGAAATGGATAAGGCAAGCCTATCTCTGGATAGCCTCCATGCCGGACTCCTGGAGAGGTGGTGCCAAAGTCGGCGCAAGGATCGGGGATGCCATCGAAGTAAAGCCTGTCGCCTCTCATACGATACTCTCCGAATCCGGTCCGGCCATGAGCCAGTATGCGGCAGTTCGCATCCAACACGACAATGAAGTCATGCCCTCTCGGTGGTGGGGTCTCCCGTCCGGGCGGTGATGAACGCACAAACACTGCATGGGCAATGGTATACGTCAGTCCTGCCCGAGTGACGGTGCCAAGCAGAATGGCTCTGCGAAGGTGATAAGATGTGCCCTGCTCGTCCTTCTTGGAAGTCAGTTCGTCAATACCTGAAGACTCGATTGCAGAAATGACCTTCACCAGTGTCTTTGGCTCGGCAAGCGCCTCACCCGAGTCTGCCGCAAAAACCGAGAGCGAAAGAAGGAGGGCAACGGCTATGCTAGACTTCATGGCGATGGACTCTGTTTCTTGGCCGAACGCTTCGGATCAGGCGACGGCGAGCGCAAGACGTTGCTGACACGACAGATAGCCTTCGAGCCGTTGCCTGCATCCGTTTTGTTCGCCCGTTGGTTCCGTTCGCAATGCTTCGCTCAAGTGCAGCTTGTCTGGATAGACCTTGGTGACGATGCGTCGGAGAACGCGAAATCCTAGATCGGAAAAACCCACTCTGGGGGCGATGCTCTGGTCAACGTGCTGTCCGTCTGCATACCAATCTGCCACCCGACACTGAAAACAGATCAAGAAATCAATGTGATGCCCGCCGCCTTCAATCCTGAGCATCGCGCCAGGGTTGTATAGGCAAGCAAGCCCCAAACCTACCTGATATGCGTTCATGGATCGGAGTGTGCGCGACAATGGATCAATCTCATCGGTTGCAACTGCTGCCCCCTCGGCGGAAAAGCGAAAGTCTCCGTAATGGATAGATCCTTCACTCGAACGGAGATGGATCGTTGCACCGGAGGGCTTAGTGAGCAGATCTTGAATCCAGGGAAGGCGGTAAATGTCTTCAAGCTTCGCATCCGGAAACATGAGATCTTCAATGGCCGCATCGTTATCTAATGACACGGCTGCGGCGGTCGCCTTCTCAGGACGACTGACGAACCATAACGTGGCCAGCGCGCCTCCGAGGAGAAGGCCTGTCACCATTCCGGTTGTAAATTCAAAACGCATGGCAAGCCTGGCTGGGCGAACAGTGTAATTAGTACGATTCAATATCGCCAAAGGCGATATTTTCACGCACCCAATCGCCCCCAGAGTGTCGCCCAAAGCCCATAAAGTCAAGGTTCCAGCAACTTGATTCAGATTTATTGATCTTTTTGATATTTCGA
>JAIYDW010000229.1 GCA_027487315.1 Verrucomicrobiaceae bacterium
AACGTCATCCGCAAAGAATGGCCCGCCCCCGGCGTCCCCTTCCGCATGTCCGTCCGCGGCAAACCCGGCAAACCCAACACCGGCAAAAAAACCGACCAACAAAGCGGCTGGGCCCACTAACCCCCCCGTGGTGCAAGCCGCTGGCTTGCACCCAATCGCCAACGAGTAGCATCACAAGATCACCCTAGAGTGAAACAGACCCTCCCGTCTTTCCAGACCTCCTCCGCCCACCAAACTTCCATCCCTTCCGGATCACCTTCCCTTCAAACCGGATATCCCTGCCGCCATTGTCCAGCCGCTGATTGCAACCCCCTGTAGTCGGGGGCATTGACCCCGAAGCCAAAGGAACGCCCCTGAGTCGCACCCCGCCCGATCTCAAATATGAGCCCGCCCGCCAACCCTCGGTTTCCCTCTACGGCTTACTAAAACGCAACTCCCCCGAAGGTTGCTCTTGCGTGGTCGGTGGCAGTGACGGCACGAGAAAGTACCCCGCTCCTATCACCTCGCCGGCATCATCTGACGCTGGCTGCCGAAAGATTCCGCGAAAGCTCACAACCCGGTGATGCATCTTGACCGGCACCGTGACTATCGGATCGGACAGCACGAACTCCCCTGAAAACAACCCCGAACCAAGGCTCAACGTCCTCAGACGCCATTTCGTAGGATTACTGAGACTTGGTGGCACGGGCGGCGGCAGGGCAATGAGGGTCGCCGCTGTCGGTTTCGCCACCCCACTGAACATGCCCGCTCGAGGGAGCCCGCTCGCACTGACTCCCAAATCCAGAGCCACGGGCGAATACCCAATCATGACCGGCGACGAAACCCCACTCGCCGCTAGCCGCACTCGTTTTACCAGCGGTTCCGTCGTCGTCGGAGACAGCCATGGATCCATCATGACCCGCATCGAAACCGGCCCAAACCCTCCTCGATACGACCGATCCTGCCTCGCAATCGCCGTCCCCGCCGGCAAACCTTGCTTTTTCCAGATAAGCCTCGCCGATTCGTTTCCAATGTAATACCGCTCAGCGAACCGCGTCGTGTCGGGGTGCATCTCAGGCGCAAGTCGCCCCCCGACGAAACTGTTCAGTCGGCTGCCGTACGGCCTGACCCATAGCCGATAGCTGCGGTCTGCCGCAGGCCTCAGGCTCGCTGTCAGGCTCACACCGTCACTCAGCCGCCCACTGATGTCGAGGTTTCCACTCCACCTAATCGCTGCAGTCGCATAGCCCGCCCCACCAGGAATCGCCGTCGTGTCACCGGCACTCAACACAGTTGGCGGCCCAAGGACCAAAGAGTGCGCACCGACACCTAGAGGATACTCAGGCAACATCAACTGCGTTCCTCCCTCCACAGATCCCACAGTCACTCCTTCACGGCTAACCGTCCCCGTCAGCCCGGTTCCTGACACAACCAGCGAAAGATCAAGTGCTGGAACCGTCCCTTTGGCCGCACGGCTAAAACTGAGCGCGGCCGACGCAAGCCCCAATGCAGGATTCAAAGTGCCTTTGATGAGAACAGGCGACGCCTCCACACCCAGATCGACTCTCCCACTGTAGCCCAACGAATTCGTCCGCACGCTGATCGCAATCTTACCCACTGGAATGCCTCCTCCATCCACCACCAGCCCCTCGTAGCTCCCCCCAAAGCTCACGACCGTCAAATACTCTACCCACCCCGGCACAAACACATAATTGTCATCTGACCCACCACTGAACGTGATCGGATAGTCGCCTGGCGCACTTGTCTTCGTCGCCCGACTCGTGCCCACCGGTTTTCTATCGAGGTCCCCCTCCGAATCGTCTCCCACAAATCCATCATACGAAAGAGAAAGAGGGGGGTTGGCCACCCCAACGGACCTTGAAGCCGGCACCCCGGAAACAAACAACTCCGCCTTCTCCACTACGATCGTTCGCGTCACGGCTGCCGCCGGGAGATAGGTATTGTCACCCGGCTGAATCGCTCGCACCACCACATTACCCGCCCCTCTAAAATCCAACTCGCCCAAGGCTCCATTGAGCACGGCTGGCCCCGAAACCAGCTCAAAACTCACTGGCAAACCCGAACTTGCCGTTGCCATCAGCCTCACCGGATAATCGCCATAAGTCCGCTTCGCCTGGGCCCCAAACGCAATCGTCTGCACCATGCTCGGCGGTGCCCTCGTTACGACAAAGGAGCGCTCCACACTCGCCGCCGGCAAAAACGTCGAGTTCCCGCGTTGCACCGCCCGAACGGTCACTGGGCCTGCGTCGAGGAGAGTCAGAGTTCGGCCATCCACCCCAACCTCCGCAGGACCCGACACCACCGAAAAACTCACCGGCAAACCCGAACTCGCCGTCGCGGCCAGCACCATCGTATTGCTGCCCCCGCCTTTGAAAACTTGATCCGCGGGCGGGCCAAAGGTGATGGATTGTTCTCGCAACGCAGCCGGGAGTTGTTTCCCTGCCAGTCCCGCTAAGTGAATTGTGCTTATCTCTGCTGTCGTCAGAACGCGGGAATACAGAGCCACCTCATCGATTTGACCCAAAAATTGCCTTCCCGTCACATTGCCAGCCACGTCCCCGATCGCCGAAATCGCATCTTCGTCGGTGATCGCAGGCGCAGCCCCTGAACCCTCGTCTTTCCCATTGATGTGAAATGTCCGTTTTGTTCCGTCATAACTCATCGCCACATGAGTCCAGGCGTTCAGCGGAATCCGCGTGGTGGTATTCAGACGATTCGAATCGTTGATCCAACTTTCCAATTGACCGGTACCATTTCGTAATCCGAGCGAAACTCGGAAACGCCCCTGCGAGTAGATTGTCGGAAAACTCGAGTTGGTAAAGCTGGTAGGCCGCACCCACGCCTCAATCGTCCAGGCGGACAAGCGACTCAGATCGATCGAAGCCGCTTGCGGAAGCACGACCGACTGCCCCGCCTCCCCAAAAATAAACGCATTCCGCACCTTACCAGCACCAAAGCCAACCGCCCCTTTCAAAATCCCATGCTGCCCTCCCACCAGGTCACGCCCGTCTTCGTTCCCGGACCACCACGAAATCAAATTCGCTGGCCGTGGCGTCGCGGTTGGATTCACCACCCTCACTTCCAGCGTTTGCGAACCCTGCCCATCTCCATTCCTCGCCGTCACTGTCAGATTGTATACCCCATTCAAACTTGGAATCCCGGAAATCAACCCACTAATCGGGTTCATCACGAGCCCTGGTGGCAAAGGGTTCGCGCCATACGAATGGGGATTGTTCGTCGCCCCAATCTGAAAGCTAAACGGGTTCTCAAACACCGCCGTCACACTTCCCGCGCTCGTAATGACGGGCGGCTGAAACACGACTGCGCCCGTCAACAAACTCAGCCCAACCAGATTGACCCCTACAACCCCCGCCGCCCTTAGACTCGTGAAAGCAAACCGGCTGTTGGCAGATATTTCAATCCGCGAAAGCGGAGAAGCACTCAAATCCGAAAACGTCGCCAGCCTCGGCGCATACACTTGTCCCGAATCAATGGCAAAAAACCTGACACCACTGCCTCCTGAACCCGTCCTAGCTGCCATAGTTATGGATGTCAAAAACGGTAGGTTTAACGTCGCTCCTGTTCGCCCAATCAGATCAAAATAGCGGCTCGATGAAGTAGTAGCGACCCCTCCAAAGATGGTCGTCAAATTGGGAAAATTCAGCTCGCATCCTGTGTTCGTTCGGTTTGCCTCTCCAGCCCGCCACTCGACTTCGGTATTGTTTGGCTGAGTGTAACTCGTCACATTTGGAAACGTGAGTTTGGTACCATCATTGATCGCATAGATCTCCTTCACATGATCAATGTTCGGAACATTGATGCTGGCCTGACCGCCCAACAGCCGAATGTAGTTCGTCCGCTCCAAACTGACGAACTGACCTAGATTGAAGTTCTCAGCCGACATGTCGAGTCGGACCCCATACGGCGCAGTGAGTTGGGGGATCCGCAAACTCCCTCCGGTATGGGTGACAAGGACAGATCGGTTATCACCATTGGCGTCGTTGAACCCGCTGAGAAGCGGGGCGTTTACAGTCCCATTATCTATCGCGTAAAGCTGCACCCCGCCATATCCCGCTCCTGTCTTCACCGGGACTGCAATGCTCGTCAGCGCGGGCAAATTGAGTGTTCCACCAGTCCGACCATACAAGACGAAGTAATCGCTGCTGAATCCCGTTATATTTCCTCCAGTGATGGAGGTGAGATTGGGGAAATTCAGCTCACACCCAAGATTAGTCCGGCCAGACTCTCCTGCCCGCCACTGCACCTCCGCATTGTTTGGCTGGGTGTAGCTGGTCACATTTGGAAACGTGAGTTTGGTACCATCATTGATCGCATAGATCTCCTTCACATAATCAATGTTCGAAACATTGATGCTGGCCTGTCCCCCGAGCAGACGAATGTAGTTCGTCCGCTCCAAACTGACGAACTGACTTAGATTGAAGCTCTCCGCCGACATGTCGAGTCGGACCCCAAACGGCGCAGTGAGTTGGGGGATCCGCAAACTCCCTCCGGTATGGGTGACAAGGACAGATCGGTTGTCCCCATTGGCATCGTTGAACCCGCTGAGAAGCGGGGCGTCTAAAATCCCACTATCTATCGCGTAAAGCTGCACCCCACCATATCCCGCTCCTGTCTTTAATGGGACTGTAATCCTCGTCAGCGCGGGCAAATTGAGTGTTCCTCCAGTCCGACCATACAAGACAAAGTAATCGCTGCTGAAGCCTGTTATGTTTCCTCCGGTGATGGAGGTGAGATTTGGGAAACTTAGCTCGCAGCCAAGATTAGTCCGGCCAGACTCTCCGGCGCGCCATTCCACCTGCGTGTTGTTTGGCTGAGTGTATTTCGTAATCCCATTGACGACGAATTTCGTATTGCTCCCTTCCGCAATGAGGTTGGCTCCGTTGAGGGTTGTTGGGCCGTTGATCGTCAGACTTCCGCTAGTGACTCTCAGCGTGCGGCCGCTTGTGAGGGTGACGGGGCCGTTGAGGGTCCAGGTGCCTGCAAGAGTCAGCGTGGTATTGGCAGTGGGGGAGAAGATGTAGGCCTGGTTGACGGTGAGGTTTACTTTGGGGGCGGCTCCGGCGGTGTTAATGTTGAATGTGCCGGAATTGATGAAGGCGGTGTCGCCAAGGCCGGGGACACGTTTCCAGTTCCAGTTGGCGGCATTGTCGAAGTCTCCGCTTGTGGCGGTCCAGTAGTAGGCATCGCGGATGGCAGGATTGGTACCGTTGAGGAATTCTTCGATGTTGGTGAGTTGGTCTCCATCGAAGTCCCCTGCGGCTTTCTGGTCGAGATTGCCGAAGTATTGCTGCTCCCAGTTGTCGCCGAGGCCGTTGCCGTTTGTGTCGATGGTGAGCCGGGCGGGATCGCTGGTGACATTGCCAAGGCTGTTGGTAATGGTAACGGTATAGAGTCCCTCGTTGGCGAAAGTGGGATCGTTGACAAGCAGCGTGTCGTGCGTGGCACCCGGGATCAAGGTGCTATTGAAATACCATTGGTAAGTGACGGGGAGAGTGCTGGCGATACTCACGGAAAAGCTGGCTGGCTCTCCGGCGCCTGCGGCGTTGAGCGCGACGGGCTGGCCTGTGATCGTGGGGGCGGCGGGGGTGGCACTTTGTTGAGAGGCGGTGTTGCCGCTTTGATCGAAGCCGATCTTTGTGGGGGCGGCTGTGAGAGCGCTATTCCCCTCGAGGAGAACGATTGAGGCGACCGCAAGGCAACGAAAGGCTTGGAGTGAAAAGTGGTGCCTCATGGATTGGATTCCTCCAGTAAGTTTTTGTGAGTTTTTGAAGAGCCCAAGAGTCATGGACCATCAATAGCCCGAATTTTATTTGACACATGGATTGTGATGTCCGGGTGGGTTCGGATAAGGCGGCTTTGGTAGCGGCTTTGGAACAAAGGGTTCCGGCTTAAAAGGACCGTAAGGCCCGTTCATTTTTCGTCTGTATTCGTCTAGGTTTCGTTGTTCTGTTTCTTCGTCCATTATCCCGTCGCCACAAAATGGACTTTTTATGCAAAAAATTATATCAAGTGTGTCAATGACCTTTTCTCCGAAATTTTCACCCACTTTTTTAGATCCTTTTTCAAAAAGGTTTTGCTTAGCCTTGCGATCAACAAACTCGGCAGCCTTTTCTGCAAATTTTATCAACTTAGATAGACCAATAAAATCGTAATGATTCAAGGGTTCGCTGGAGACATACTGATACAAGTTTATACCTCCATTTTCCGAAATAGGATCCCTGTTCAGCCAGCGTCCAATGTTTGGATCGTATTGCCGAAAATACGGCCAGTGAGTTTCTGTCAGTTGATGGAACCAATGCCCGGTATAACCCGCGTTCGAGTCGCGTTGGCCTGTGCCGAGAACCGAAAGCCGTCCCCAAGGGTCGTAACATGTTTCGCTGCTAACGGCATTGTTAGTGCTGACCAAATGGCGAATCGATCCGAGGTGATCCTCCGAGCTGTAGAGGGCGAAGAGGCCTCCGATCTTGGGTGCGGCGGGTAGGTTGCTTCGCGCGGACATGACGCCGTGGCTGAGGTAACGGGCGGACACGGTGTTTCCCGTCGCATCGCGTTCCTCGCCGAGGCGCATGCCTTTCCAGACAAAGGAGGTTTGGGAGGTGATGGCGGCTCCGTCGCGTTCGATGGATTGATGGCGGCGGCCGAGGCCGTCGTAGGTGAACTCGCTGCGTTTGGCGGTGCCGGTGTAGGTGACGGCGCGGAGGCGGTTTTCAGCGTCCCATTCGTAGGTCTGGGCTGGCAGGGCGGAGGAGCCATCGCTTTTTGACAAGGAGACCAATTGATTGAGGGCGTTGTGGACGGCCGTGGTGGTGACGCCATCGATGGTCTCGGTGAGGCGGTTGCCGGCAGGATCGTAGCTGTAAGCGTATTGGCCGGTGCTTTGCAGGGCGAGGGTGACAGGGTCTTGGGAGGCGACGGAGGTGAGTTGGTCGGCATCGTCGTAGCCGATGTACCATGAGCGGTTCAGGCCGGAGGCGGGGGCGATCTGGGTCCAGCGGGTGATGTTGCCGACGGCGTCGTGCTCATAGCTGTGGCGGGAGAGCAATTGATTCCCCGGCAGGGTGTGGATGATGTCCTTGAGGCGGAAGTCTTTCAGCAAGGGCTGCCAGGTGTAGGCGGCGGTCATGCCGGTGGGATAGGTGACGGTATCGAGACGAGAGGTGGCTCCATGGTAGGTGTAGCCGAAGCTGCCGAGGGGATTGGTGACGGTCTGCGTGCGCCCGAGGGCATCGTAGGCGCGGGACTCGCCAATGCCGTTGATGGTGTAGCCGGTGCGGCGACCTAGCTCATCGTAGGTGTAGGCCAGGGTGTCATCCGGCAAGGGGGTATCGATGGTGGCGAGCTGCCCTGCGCCCAAGGTGCCCTGGGTGTTGGGGTGGTAGGTGTAACGCGTGGTGCCGATGCCATCGAGCATGGTTTGCAGGCGGCGGTAAACGTGATCGTAGGTGAAGGTGACATCGGGTGTCTCATGCTCTTCGTTGGTGTAGGCGAGTCCGGCGAGGGTGCCATCCAGATGGTAGCGCTGTGTCTTTACCTGCATTTTTTCATCCGTGATGCTACTGAGCTTCCCGGAGAGGGGCTCGTAGGCGTACGTGATTTTCGAGCCATCGCAGTATTCCTTAGCCGTGACGCGACCAGCCACATCGTGCCGCCAGCGGGTTAGCCGGCCCATGGCATCAATCAACTGCGAGAGATCGCCACACTTGCACCAACGATACTGGATCGTACGGCTCGCCGGATCAGTGACGGCATGGAGCTGGCGGGTGTCATTGTAAACATAGGTGGTGATGCGCCCGAGGCGGTCACGTGAGGTCTGAGGATCCAGGCGGTGGTAGGTGGTCTCAGTGTACGTCGTGTCTGGGTAAGTCACCCGGGTGACGCGGTCAATGGCGTCATACTCGTAGTCCAGATAGTAGCCATCCGGCCCAGTGACGCGCGCCATGCGGCCTGCGGAATCATAATCAAAGGTGACGACATCCGTGCTTCCGGAGAGGGCACCATCGATTTGGTGCAAACGCCCTTTCCGACGCTTCACGCCATCATCTGCCGTATAGTACGTGAAGGTGGTAGTCTCGTTTTTCGCATTGGTCACGGTGCTGACCTGACCGAATGTATTGAACGTGTAGGTGGTCACCTGGCCGGCGGCATCAGTGACAGTGCGCGGCTGCTGAAACTCGAAATCGGAGAAGGTGGCAAGGGTGTCGTAGCCCGCACCGTTCTTTACTTTGATGGCGGTGAGGTCGATCCCGGTGATGGCTCCGGGCACGGTACCGGAGTCATTGTATTCATAAAGCGTCTCTCTCCCGAGAGCGTCCACGGTGCGGTTTAGCTTACCGAACGCAGGGTGGTAGCCATTCTGAATCATGGTCCAGGTCGGAACGCCGTCTTTTTCCACCACGCGCACGGTTTTGGAAGGCTGTTGGTGCGTGCCCAACCCGTCCACAGCAGTCTGGCCTGGGTAGTTGAACCACACACGGGACTGGAGCGGCAACTTCATGCTGCCAATGACGCCGGTAATGACACTGAAGTCTGCTTTCCAATTGTAGAGCACCGCCTTGGAGTAGTCACCCCCGCCTTCACGCATCTGCTTTTTGTTCCAAAAGTACGTGTTGCGGAATTGTAGGTTGTCCGTTTTGGGGAGGAAGGAAATGGGCTGTCCTGCCACGTTGATACTGGAAGGGGCCGGATTGGGCTCCTCTCCATTAGTTGGATAGTTGGCATAATCGTTCGCCTCGACCCGTTCTTTATCCCCGTATGGATCCGTAGCCTCGATGAATCGCCCAGGCTCGTTATTGATTCCTGGAAGGTCACCCCAAACGTAGTTGTGCTGGCCATAGGGTGTCGTAAGCCGGTCTATGAAGTCTCCGGTGGCCGTGTATCGGAACTCAGAGACGATGTTCACAGGGTCGATGATCTTGTGCAGAAGGCCAGTGGCCGTGTAGCGGAACGAGGCAGTGCGGCCGAAGGGATCGGTGATGGCACGGATCTTCCTGGTATCGACCTGAAAGTGATCGTCCGGTGCCGGGGTGTAGGAGAAGGTGGTGACATTTCCTGCCGCATCGGTGAGCGTTGTGAGCCTCAAGCTGGCATCGTAGCCGAAAGTAAGCGTGTTTCCGCGCGGATCACGAATGGCGCTCAAATAAAACCGAGTGGGCGTGGCAGAATTGGCCTGCTGGTAGCGCCACTCGCGGCCATTGTCGAATCGCAGACGGTAGCCCGGACCACCAGAGGCTGGTGGGATGTATTCGAGCTTAGGGTGGCTCTGATACTTGGCGGCATAACTGCTCGTGGCAGTGGAATAGCTGTACGTGAGATAGGAACCGTCTCCAAAGACCGTCTGCGCACTGGCTGCGGGTGTGCCCGTGCCCGTGAGATTTACATAGCCGAGATAGTCATGCGTCCATCGGGGGCCGAAATTCGAGTGCGGAGCGATGTCCGGAATAATGGTGCTGCGTTGATCATACTTCACGGTGATGTCCACGCCGGGACCATAAGGCACCTGATAGGTGACGGGCGTGTCTTTGAGTTCCAAGCCCGGATTAACAAGGCGGAAGCTATGGACGGCCATAGGGCAAGGCGGCGCTGGTTCATCAGGCTGTGGCACGGGCGGGCCGCCATCCGTGCTGATGTCTCCGCCTTCGGGATTGCGACCATGGACGCAATGACGTCCAAAAATCTTTTTTGCTTCGGCATCGGTAACCTCAGCGAGGCCTTTTGGAATCTCTGCATCAGGGGAAGCAACGAAGTAGCCACTGCTCTCAGCTTCGATTGCCTCACGAGACACCCAGGAATCATATTGAAGGTGGAAGTCCTTCACTCGATAAAGTTCACCTGAGCGCTCTGTGATGGATGAGTAGTGGCCGAATTTCCAATGGACGACACTCGGCACAGGCGGAGTTGCTTTGCCCGTGGCTTTAAAGATCTTGAAGTCGCCCCCAGCCTCATGGTTATGGGCGCGGAGTTCAAAAAGGGAAAGGCCACTGGCAATGAATGCCTGCTTTTCTGTCTCATCATGCACATCGGGGAAAATGGACGGCTTACCAGCGGGCACGCAGATGGCATTAGCCGCCGTGAAACCACAAAAGACGTTCTGCTCGGCCTGATGGTCGAAGAACCACAACTGTTCCTTGGCCCGATATAGCGCCTCAGTCGCCGCACCCCCAAGCGGACGGTCCTTCACGGCAGCGATGACACTGCGGATTTCCTCACGGGCACCCACTTGAGCCAGCATAGTGAGCAGGCGGGTAAGCGCGGCATCCGCGAGGCGGCGCTCTTCGATACCTTCGAGTTTTGTCCCAGTCGTCCATGCCTGACGAATCGAAGCCAAGGACGACGTGAAAAAGCCATGCCTCCATTCAACGGCCGCTTTTTCCTGAAGCAAACTGAGTGCATACGGCGATGTGGGAAAAGCCGCAAGATGTGCAGCGATAAGAGACGCAGTGCCAATGTTATTCTGCCCGCCGAGCGCGCTGCATTCCGCGATGAGCTTTTTCAAAGCGCCCAATTCTAAGTCAGATACAACCCCACCACCTACCGAAATAAAAGGCGTATCAAAAACCAAAGGAAAATCAGGTTCTCCAACACTTCTCGGTGCTACCCCCACCCTTGACTCGACCTCCAGCCCTTCTCCCCCTCCCTGGTTCCTAACCTCATTCTGACTTCGCCCCGAAGATGTTTGAAACGCCAGATACCCAAGCAAAGCCACTCCCATCAAACATCCCACTGCCTTAAGAAAAGAAATTTGTTTCATAGTAAAAAAATAGCAGCTCGCAGAAAAAAGCTGATACCCAATCTAGGTTGGCTTTCTTCAGAATCGATAAACAATGCTACCAGAATCTTTCATGCCACACCAACAGTTCATTGTTACAATCTAGTGCTCGCAAACCTGCAAGTCGCCAGACTTTTACTCCTTTAAATTCAATCGAGGTCGCAATCAAAAAATCCTGCCCCACATTCTCCAGCCACCCGCTCGCAGCCCAAAACACTCCTCCCCTCTCGCATTCCCCCCAATCGCCTAACAATCAGCCATTTGCAATACCACCCCCCAGGCCTAGATGCCCTCACTTACGCCCATCACCCAAACGAAAGTGACGGCGCATTGACTCTCCCTCGCCTGACTTAACGCGAAGTTCGAGACACCGAAGGCGTTGCCTAGCCTGGCAGCGCAAGCCCTAGCGAATCACATTGGCTGAATCAAATCGATACCGCCCAAGATCCTTCGAGGGCTTCTACTTCCAAGGGTCGCTTCGAAGGCCATGCCTCCAACTTCTACCTGTGGTTCACCCGCAAAAACAAAAGCGCGGAGACTCTCGTCCCCGCGCTCTCAAATCCAATTCGAAATCAACGTCGCGCTTACTCAGCAGCAGCCGCTTCTTCCTTCTTCTTGCGTGGTGCCGCTTTCTTCTTCGCAGGAGCCGCTTCCTCAGCAGGGGCCTCCACGACTTCTGCAGCCGCTTCCACCACCGCTGGCGCGATCACGACCGCCAAGTCAACCCACTCAATGAACGCCATCGGCGCCGAGTCCGAAGCACGCTGACCCAGCTTCACAATCCGGGTGTAACCACCCTGACGGTTCTTGCACGCTGGTGCGATCTCTTCAAACAACTTCTTCACCGCGTCATGCTGGTGCAGATCAGCCACCGCCAAACGACGGGAGTGAAGATCCCCACGCTTCGCAAGCGTCACCAGCTTCTCGGCCACTGGGCGCAGCGCTTTCGCCTTGGCCAGGGTCGTACGAATCCGACGGTGCTCAATCAAGCTGCATGTCAGGTTTGCCAGCAGCGCCTTCCGGTGGGAAGCGTCACGCTGCAGCTTGGCAGTTTTCATTCCGTGTTTCATATCAGTTTCCTTTGTCTCAAATCGTTCAAGTTATCGCAGTCAAAATTCCGTTTCCGGCAGGCTCCTAGTCCTCATCGTCCTCGTCTGGCAGGTGGCTGTCCACCAGCTTCGAGAAGTCCATTGCATCCGCCTCATCATCATCGTCTCCCATCAGAGCACTCTGACGACCCAGCAAGGACACACCACCAGGGGTGGCTTCCAACAACGAAGGATCCAGCTTCATCCCAAGGGACAGACCCAGTTCGGCCAGCTTCTCCTTGATCTCAGTGAGCGACTTCTTGCCGAAGTTGCGGTAACGCAGCATCTCTGCCTCGCTCTTCAGCGCCAACTGACCCACCGAAGTGATGTTCGCGTTGTTCAGGCAGTTCGCCGCACGCACCGAAAGCTCGATCTCGTTGACGCTCATGTTCAGCAGCTTCCGCAACTCACTGTTCTCTTCGGACTGCGCTTCAGGCGCCGCCTCAAACTCGACAGCCGAGTCGTCGTAATTCACGAACACATCCAAGTGCTTGCGCAAGATCGCGGCGGATTGCAGCATCGCATCGCTCGGGCTCACCCGACCGTCCGTCCACACATCCATCACCAGCTTGTCGTAATCGGTGTTCTGACCCACGCGAGTCGTCTCAACCGTGTACTTCACCCGGGTCACCGGGGAGAAAATCGAATCAATCGGAATCACTCCGATCGGGGTATCCGCGCGCTTGTTGTCTTCCCAGGTCGAGAAACCGCGACCGACACGCACTTCAAATTCGCACTCAAACTTGGTCTTCTTGTCCAGCGTGCAGATGATCTGGTCCTTGTTGATCACCTCGAAATGGTTGTCGTCCTTGATGTCACCCGCCGTCACCACACCTTGCTTGTCCACCGACACCGAAAGCACACGGGCTTCCTTGCTCTCACTGTTGTGCCGGAAACGCACGCGCTTCAGGTTCAAAACAATCTGCACCACGTCCTCAACAATCCCTGGCAGCGTCGAAAACTCGTGCTGCACTCCTTTGATCTTCACTGAGGTGATCGATGCACCCTCAAGCGATGACAACAAAACCCGGCGCAGCGAGTTTCCAATCGTGTGTCCGTAACCCTTGTCAAAAGGTTCAGCCACAAATTGGGCATACGTGTCTGTTGCAGTGGCCTCGACTTTCACAAGTCGGTTGGGCATTTCGAATCGAGCTAAACGGATGGGCATAGGATGTGTTTTTGAGCCGGGTTACCTTTGAGGCGAGTCCCCGCTCCCTCCAAAAAGAAGGGCAGGCTCAAAGACCAACGGCGATAGTGTCTGTCTCGCGGAGGGCGGGCAGTATGGGTCTCGATTCCCGGAATGCAACCGAAAATCCTCGCATTTCCAGCTCAAAAAAGGGCCTGATTCGAGCCGATCCCGATCCCCACTCACCTCGCACCTACCTTTTGGCGGCCTTCTAACCCCCCCCACTCGCCCTCGTCCGCCCCATCGCCTCAGCGCTTCCCAGCTTCAATGGCCGCCAACGCTTCCCCCGCCGCCAACCTCAAACCCTCCGCCACCGTCTCGTTTCTCGCCAACTTCCCCAATGCCCTCCGCGCCGCCGGATTCCGGATCCCCGCCACGGCCCTCAAAATCCGGTGACTCTCCACCCCCTGCCCGCTGGCCCCCCAATGCAAAGCCTCCAATGCAGCGACCGTGTCAGGCTGCGCCATCCGACTGATCGCATCACAGATTTCCCCTACCACCGGGCTACCCCTGCCAAAATCCATCTTCAAAGCTCCCAATAGCACCTGCAACACTTCCGGATTCGACACCGCCCTCAAATGCTCGGCCAACTTGCCGCGCACCCCCCAGTCTGCCGTCTCAAAAATCCCCTGAATCAACGCGCCCACCGACTCAACGCTGTCCGCCTCAGCCAGACCTGCCGCACACACCTCCCACTCCTCAAACGTGCCAGACGTCTCCCACTTCTCAATCAACGTCCCCACATCAGGCCCGCTCAACTCGCTCACCTTCTCCCTGAGCCGCCCATCCACTTCGACCACCACCGCGTCTTGTTCACGCTCCCCCGTCTCACGCACCACCGCTCCCTTGCCCGGCCCACCCAACTTCACCCCCACCATCACAGCCACCACCACAACCACCCCAATCCAAACCTTCAGCGGCAGCGCCTTCATTCACTCGAAACCCGGAACTCACCTCGAAAGCACCAGCGTAAACGCTCCAGTCGAAGAAGAGTCATACCCCTCGACTGCCACATAGTAAGTCCCCGCTGCCAGCGAACGCCTGATCGTGAAGTTCAAGTTCGATCCCGTGTCGTCAGCCTCAGTCAATACACTGCCGCTCGATGAATAAAGCGTGCCATAACTGTCCAAGTTCCCAGTGGTTTGGATCGTCACCGTCGCTGCCGTCGCCAGCGTGAACGCAAAGTAATCGAAGTCTGTCCCCGATTGAATGTTCCCAGCCATCGACCCCGGAACCGAAACTCGGGTCGCCGTGGCGATGGTGTTCCCATGATCGTCTCCCACCGACCCCGTTGAAGTCGCCGTCAAATTCACCCGATACGGACTCTCATCCGGATCGTCGCTCACCACCTCCAACACGGCCTGCAATGCCCCCGTAGCAACCGCCGCACAACTCACCCGAAACGACGTCGTCTTGCCCGCCGCAATCGTCCCCGCTGGCTGCGTGTCAATCCGGAAACTGCTCGCACTCGCTCCCAACAGCCTCACTTCCTGAATCGAAAGAGCACCCAGCCCGGTATTGGCCACCGTCACCGTCTTCGTGACCACCGCTCCGCTTACCTTGACCGCCCCAAAACCCAGCGTCCCGTTCATCGCCAACGTCGCCGTCCCCTGACGCAACACAATGTCACCCGCCACTTCCTTTGTCGGCAAAAAGGCCGTCGCAACCCCATAACTCCCCGTCGTGCTCGTCGTCTTGCCGGCCACCCTCACATAAAAAGTGCCCGCCGCTGTGATCGCCCTCACCAGCCGAAAATTCACCCCTCCCGCGCCATTGTCGTCCGTTAGCAGCGCCGCCCCACTGCTACTCAGCAGCGTTCCCACCACATCCGTGCTCCCCGTCGAATTCACCGTCAGCGTCCCAGGCCCCGTCACCACCACCTTGAACAGATCCAAGTCGCCTCCCTTTTCCAAATTCCCCCCAGCCGTCGATCCCAATCCAAGACTCGAAGCAGTCGTAATGGTGTTCCCATGATCATCCACCGTCGGTGTCACACCTCCAATGTAACCCTGAATCCAAGTCCTCACAGTCAATGTGTTCCCATAGATCCCGTAGGCCCCGGCACGTGCGCAGCCGTCCCCATAACTCACCGTCCCACCATGCACCCACGCCCCTCCCGCATTCCGAACCATCAGCGGACCCCCGCTATCTCCCTGGCACGAGTCCGCTCCTCCTAACGCAAACCCTGCCGCCAAATGCGAAACCCCCAGCCCAGCCCCTGTTCCGCCCGCCACACTCAAACTCACCAATGGCAAATCCACCGATTTCAAAATCGCCGAACTCGATCCCCCCTCAGAAGTGGTTCCCCAGCCCAAAACCCGACTGCTAACCCCAGGCGCCACCTGTGACACCGCCTCGACCAAAGGAAGCACCGCACGCTCCGTCACCGGCCGGGCCAACTTCAACAAACAAAAATCATACACCAGTGCCCCCTGAGCGTTCTCACCAAAACTCGGATGCGTGATCACCTGGCTCACTCCCACCCGAATCCCCTCCGCCGCGTTCCTCAAATCCCGACCTCCAATCCATACCTCCAGAGTCGAAGCAGGTGTCCCCTCCAAACAGTGCCCCGCCGTCAACACCCACTGCGGCGCCACCAGGGCCGCACCACAGAATTGACTCGCCGATGGCGTCGCGCCCTTTTCAATCAACGCCGTCATGTAAGGATAGGCCCCCAGCGTCGTCGTGCCGCCACCCACAATCCTCGCCACCTGCCCCTCCGTTTCACCCGCCCACAAACCAACCGTCGCTATCAGGATCTTGGCAGCTTTCATAAATCAAAAAAGGGATCGGCACATAATGAACTCGAATTCAGCCCATCCTTCTGAACATCAGAATCCCCTGACCAAAAACAGTGTCAGGACCTTATCCCATCCAGATTACAATGACCATAAAAATCTGCTCGCCACCCCGGCAATCAAATCTTTGCCGCCTTGCGCGCCTTCTTGACCGGTTTCGCCGCCTTCGCCGCCTTCGCCGCCTCCCCTTCCAGCCACTTCTGCCGGCTCGCCGCATGCCGCTTCAAAATCCGCCGCAACTTCGGCCAGTGACTCTCATCCACAATGAACCCCACACAATTCTCCGATCCACACAAACACGGATGATCCTCCCAGGTATCCAGATCAAACCCATAGTTGTAGGTCAGCTCGTCACCCTTCTTGATCGCCTTCTTCGAATAAATAAAAATCCGCCCCCTCTCGATGAACGCCTCACAGTTCGGGTCACACGAATGATTGATGTAACGCGCCGGGTTCTCCCCCTGCGCCCCATCCAAATCGTAGCGCTTGTTCAACGTGAAAATATACACCGCCGCATCTCCCGTCTCCTTCGCCTTCTCCATCAGTTCAATCCCCCGCCGCGCAGACTCCTTCTTCGTGATCTTCTCCCCCACATACTCGACGATCCGCGTATTCGGCTCCATGTCGGCAGCGGCAAAAATGCCCGTGTTGTGAATCTCAGACTCACGAACTTCATACAGCAAAGGAGCGGACATCA
>JAIYDW010000179.1 GCA_027487315.1 Verrucomicrobiaceae bacterium
CCGTCCTCCCAGAGCCCAGCAGCGCCCTCCTCGTCCTCACCGCCTCACTGTTCATGCCCCGTCGCCGCCGAGCCACACTCAAGGCCCAGTAAGCAAGGGTAAGTCAAAGAGTAACGATACAACCAATACAATATCGTTACCATACCCCCCTGGTGCCCCACCAGAGCCCGCATCACGCTCCCACGTGATGCCTCCCCATAGTACCCATCACCGCTCCGCGTGATGCCCTTCCGCCCCGCCCACTCTCACACCTCCCCCAAATCCCCATCCCCCCCTCAGTCTCACTTCCCAGCCTTCTTCCCCTTCCCCTTCCCCTTCGCCTTCCCAACCTCCTGTCCCAACACCTCCCCACGATCCTCCGGCATCGACCGATGCCACGCCACCACCGCCCGCCTCATCCGCTCCGCCACCTCCCCATTCTGCTCCGCCACATTCCGAGCCTCACCCGCATCCTCAGTCAAATCATACAACTGCGCCCGCCCTCCATCATACTCGCACAGCAGTTTCCAGTTCCCCTCCCTCATCGCCAAATCCGGCAACCGCTCCGGTTGAGTCGGCGACACCGTCTTCCGATCCGGCGGACGCCTCCAAAAAATCGGCGCCTTCCGCGACACCTCACTCTCCCCCAGCAAGACCCCCGCTAAACTCTCCCCATCAAACACCACCCCCTCCGGCTTCGACACTCCCGCAATTTCCAACAGCGAAGGCGCCAAATCAAACGCCGCAAACACCGACGCCTCATTCACACGGCCCGCCTTCCCCTTCGCCATCAACCCCGGCGCCCAAACCACCAAAGGCGACCGCACCCCTCCCTCATAAAGCGTCGCCTTCGTCCCACGAAACGGTCCCGCACTCCCCGCTCCAGACTCCGGCCCATTGTCCGAACAGATCAATATGACAGTGTTCTCCCTCAGCTCAGGCGAGCCTCTCACAAAATCAAAGAGCCTCCCAAACTGCCGATCCATCTCCTCCAGCACCGACAAATACAAACCCCGCTTCCCCTCCGCCCACTTGTCCACCGGCGGCCACCACGGCCCATGCACGTCATCCGGCCACAGGTTCACATAAAACGGCTTCTTCGCCGCCACCGCCCGCTCCATAAAAGGAATCGCCGCCTCGATAAATCCACCCGTGATCGTTGACCGCTGCCGCCACTCCACCGGACCGCCCAATCGCTCCGCATCCCCCCAAATCTTCCCCGGTTCACTCTCACCAGGCTTCATCGTCATCGGGAGCACCTTCGCCCCCATCCCCTCAAAATTCGTCAGCGACTCATCAAAGCCATACGCCGTGATCGGCGGCGCATCATCCACATCCCGTTGCCCGCCCAAATGCCACTTCCCAAAGTGCCCCGTCGCATACCCCGCCCCCTGCAGCATCCTCGCCAGCGTCGGCGCCTTCACATCCAGCCAATCCGCCACCCCTCGCCGCTCATTGTCCGCCCGGTTGTTCAAATACGACGTGATCCGCCACCGATGCGGATACTGCCCTGTCGTCAGCGCACACCGCGAAGGCGAACAAATCGGCGAGTTCACATAAAACTGCTCAAACCGAATGCCCTCCGCCGCCAACCGATCCACATTCGGCGTCTTCGCATCCTCATTCCCAAAGCACGAGAAATCCCCCCACCCCATGTCATCAATGAACACCATGATGATGTTCGGCCCACCCTCCGCACCTCTCAGCACAGAATCACAAGCCACCACGCACCACACCGCCAAAGCAACAAAAACACGCATCACCCATTCACGACACCCACCCAGTCCAACTTGCGTCGAAACCTCCACCACACGCTATCGAATCTCAACCCGCCTAGCGGAAGCAGAATCAAATCGCATACGCCCCTGCCGCATCCGAGTCATCCGCCCCATCCAGCGTCCGCGTGATCATCCCCGCAGCCACCGTGTTGTTCGTCTGCTCATCCACCAGCACAAAACTCCCCGTGATCCGGTTCACCGAATACGCATCACAAAAAATCGGCGTCGCCAACCGCAACCGAATGCACCCAATGTCATTCATCGAAAACTCCGTCTGCTCCGCCACCTTGTCCAAAGTCGTGATGTCCACCTTGTAAACCACCTCCTGCACCACCGCCCTCACCTCGCGCGTCGTGTGCCGCAAATAATACCGTCCTCGCGTCTTCATTTTCTTCTCCGAAAACCAGCAGATCATCGCATCCAAATTCTGCGTCACATGCGGCGGATTCTCAGGCTTGGCCAGCAGATCCCCGCGACTGATGTCAATCTCGTCCGCCAACTCAATCGAATAAGACAACGCCGGCTCCGTCTCCTCGCAGTCCCCGTTGAACGTGTGAATCCCCGTGATCGTCGACGTCAAACCCGCCGGATACGCAATCACCTTATCGCCCACTTTGAAACTCCCACTCGCCACCCGCCCCGCATAGCCCCGATAATCATGATGCTCGTCCGACATCGGCCGAATCACCCACTGCACCGGATACCGCGACTCCACATGAGCCTCTCCCAGATGCACCTTCACCGTCTCCAAATGCTCCAACAACGTCGGCCCCGAATACCAATCCATCTTCTCTGAAGCATCCACCACATTGTCCCCATTCAACGCACTCATCGGAATCGGCGTGATCGCCACCGGATTCTCCAAATCCTCCGCAAACTTCATGAAATCCGCGCAAATGGAATCAAACACCTTCTGGTCGTAGTCCACCAAATCCATCTTGTTCACCGCCAGCACCACCTGCTGAATCCGCAGCAACCCCGCCAAAAACGCATGCCTCCGCGTCTGCTCCACCACCCCCTGACGCGCATCAATCAAGATGATCGCCAAATCCGCTGTCGACGCCCCCGTCACCATGTTCCGAGTGTACTGCACGTGCCCCGGAGTATCCGCGATGATGAACTTCCGCTTCGGCGTCGCAAAATACCGATACGCCACATCAATCGTGATCCCCTGCTCCCGCTCTGCCCGCAGCCCATCCGTCAAAAGCGCCAAATTCACATGCTCATCCCCACGCCGCTTCGAAGACTCCTCCACCGCAGCCAACTGATCCTCAAAAATGCTCTTGCAGTCATAAAGCAACCGCCCAATCAGCGTGCTTTTGCCATCATCAACAGAGCCCGCCGTCGTAAAGCGCAGCAAACTGGATTCTTCGGGATTGAGTTGAACGTCCATGTAAATAGGTCTTCGAAAAGTCAGTAATCTTGTTCGTCTTAGCACGATCGGGTTTTAGAAATACCCTTCCTTCTTCCGGTCCTCCATCGCCGTCTCCGACCGCCGGTCATCCGCCCGCGTCCCCCGCTCCGTCTGCCGCGCCGCCGCCACTTCCGCCACAATATCATCCAGCGTCGCCGCCGTCGACAGCACCGCTCCCGTGCACGTCACATCCCCCACCGTCCGGAAACGAATCGTCATCTCCTCAATCTTCGCCTTCTCCTCCTCCAACAAATTCACAAATCCCGTCTCCGCATCCAGCAACTGCCCATGCCGATTAATGATCTTGCGCTGGTGGGAGAAATACAAACTCGGCAAAGGAATCTTCTCCTGCCGAATGTATTGCCACACATCCATCTCCGTCCAGTTCGACAACGGAAACACCCGGAAGTGCTCCCCAAAGTGCTTCCTCCCATTGAAAATATTCCACAACTCAGGCCGCTGATTCTTCGGGTCCCACTGACCAAACTCGTCGCGATGCGAGAAAAACCGCTCCTTCGCCCGCGCCTTCTCCTCATCCCGACGCCCCCCACCCAGGCACGCATCAAACTGATGCTCCTCGATCGTGTCCAACAACGTCACCGTCTGCAACTTGTTCCGGCTCGCATTCGGCCCCTTCTCCTCCACCACCCGACCCTCATCAATGCTCTTCTGCACCAACCCCACCACCAAATTCGCCCGAATCTCCTTCACAAACTCATCGCGATACGTCATCGCCTCCGGAAAATTGTGCCCCGTGTCCACATGCAGCAAAGGAAACGGAATCCGTGCCGGATAAAACGCCTTCCGCGCCAGCCAGGCCATCACAATCGAATCCTTACCGCCCGAAAAAAGCAGCGCCGGTTTCTGAAATTGAGCCGCCGTTTCGCGAAGCACGTAAATCGCTTCGCTCTCCAAGTATTGCAGGTGTGTCAGTGACATGAACAAAATTGAAAAGGTTCTCGGTTACTTCGCCGCATCAGTCGTCAACGCCGCATGCAAACCGCACTCATGCTTCTCATCCCCTTTGGCCGGGTCATAGTAGGTGTTCTCATTCGGCAACCCATTCGCCGCCACATAAGCGTCCAACTCCACCCGCGTCCAATCCAGCAACGGATTCACCTTCAGCGTCTGAAACTTCTCATCCCACATCACCGTCTTCAGCGTCGCCGCCCGCTGCGGATTCTGCTCCCGCCTCAACGCCGTGATCCACACCGCAGGTGCCATCTCCTTCATGCCCCGCTCAAACGGTTCCAGCTTCATGATCCGACTGAAAGACTCCACCCGCTCCACCTCATCAGGCGAAGGAAGCAGCCCTCCATTCAGCGCCTTCCAATGCTCCGCCGTCATCTTCGGCAAATACGGAAAGACCGTCATCGCCACCTGCTTCATCGTCGCATCCGCAAACCGATATGTCTCCGGCAAATTGGCCCCATGATCCACCCAAAGCACATCCACCCCAGGCTGAATCGCCGCCGCCAAATGCAAAATCACCGACTCATACGGCCTAAAGTTCGTCGTCACCACCGCCCGCCCCAATCCCAACTCCAACACCCCACGAATCACCTCCCCAGCCGACTTCCCCCGGAGCTCCTGATCAAGTTTTTCTGCCAATACTGCGTTCATTCCGCGACTATTGACCTTATTCCCGATGTGTAAAGTAGGAAATTAAAAGATGTCATCCAGAATCAATGGCCCAACAAGCCAAGGCTCCCTCGGCAGAACACAACCATTCAACAAATGCCGGAACGCATCCCGCACGAATCCAACAACCAACCTTACCCCTACCCCCCGACTCAACTCTGCGCCTGCGCCCAGTCGATCGCCGCTTTGCAGATCTCCCAGAAACTCGCACTCTCCAGGCTCGCTCCACCCACCAACGCTCCGTCCACATCCGTCTGGCTGATCAGTTCCGCCATGTTGTTAGGCTTCACACTGCCGCCATATTGGATCCGAATTTTCTGCGCCGTATCCACATCAAAAATATCACCCAGCACCTTGCGGATAAACGCATGCGCCTCTTGCGCCTGCTCAGGACTCGCGGTCCGCCCGGTCCCAATGGCCCACACTGGCTCGTAAGCGATCACGCACTCCAGCATCTTGTGCGCTCCGACCTCGGCCAAACCACCACGCAGCTGAGTCTCCAACACCTTCTCGATCAATCCCCCATCCCGCTCCTCCAGGGTCTCACCCACGCAAAGAATCGGGTGCAAACGCGCTTCCAGTGCCGCAATCACCTTCGCATTGATCACCGCATCGGTCTCACCAAAAATCGCCCGCCGCTCGCTGTGACCCAAAATCACCTGAGTGCACCCGCACTCCTTGATCATGCGTGCGCTGATCTCAGCCGTGTAAGCTCCAGCCGGATGCTGCGACATGTTCTGAGCCGCCAACTCAATCCCCTTCTCACGCCCATTCTTCAGCACACTGCTCGCCCGCTCCAAGCTCACAAACGGCGGCGCCACCACCACCTGCACCGGGCACTTCTCGGGCACCAGCCGGGCAAAACTCCGCAAAAACTCCTCAGTCTCCTGAGGTGTCATGTGCATTTTCCAGTTAGCTGCGATGATGGGTTTACGAAAGGTTGCCATGTAGATGTCGAATTGAGGGGGGCCGTTTCTTTAGGGTCAAAAATGTCACTTGTCCAGCAACACAGCGACCCCTGGCAGCACTTTTCCTTCCAGCAACTCCAGCGAGGCCCCTCCTCCGGTCGAAATAAAGGTCATCTTGTCCGCCAACTTGGCCTTCTTCACCGCCTTCACACTGTCCCCACCCCCAATGATCGTGGTCGCCCCGCTATTCGCAGCCACCACCTCAGCGATGTCAAACGTCCCCTTGGCCGCTTCCTTGATCTCAAACACCCCCATCGGCCCGTTCCAAATCACCGTCTTCGCCCCGGCCACCGCCTCAGCAAACAGCTTCACCGACTCAGGTCCGATATCCACCCCTTCCCAACCCTCCGGAATATCCTCATTCACCCCCGTATACCGCGTCACCCCCAACTGCTTCGTGTCAAAATCAAACGAGTCCGTGATCAACGCATCCACCGGGATCAACAAATTCACCCCGCGCGCCTTTGCCTTGTCCAAAGCCGCCTGCGCGATCGGTTCCCACTCGGGCTTGTACAAACTCTTACCCAAAGTGATGCCCTGCACCAACTTCCGGAACGTGTACGCCATCCCACCCCCAATGATGATCGTGTCCGCCTTTTCCAGCAGTCGATTGATCACCTCAATCTTGTCACTCACCTTCGCCCCACCCAAAATCACCACAAACGGCCGCGCCGGATTCTCCAACTCGTCATGCAGATAGGCCAGTTCCTTCTCCATCAGCAAACCCGAAACCGCTGGCAAATACGAGGCCACACCGGCCGTCGAAGAGTGCGCCCGGTGCGCCGATCCAAAAGCATCGTTCACAAACACCTCCGCCAACTCCGCAAACTGCTTCGCCAGTTCGGCATCATTCTTCTCTTCACCCGCCTCAAAACGCACGTTCTCCAGCAGCAGCACCTCTCCATTCTGCAAAGCCTCCGCCGCCGCCTTCGTCTCAGCTCCCACACAACTTTCCGCAAACCCCACTGTCTTGCCAATCAACGCCCCAAGCGCCGCCGCCACCGGTTTCAAACTCTGCTTCGGATCCCGCTGACCCTTCGGACGCCCCAAGTGACTGCACAAAATGATCCTCGCCCCTTTTTCCATCAGCGCCTGAATCGTCGGCAGCGTCATCCGAATCCGCGTGTCATCCGTGATCACCATCTCCCCGTCCTTCTCCTCAAGCGGCACGTTGAAATCCACACGCACCAGCACTCGCTTGCCACTCAGTTCCAGGTCATGAATCGTTTTTTTAGCCATAATCAGTCGGGTCTTGAAATTAATAGATCGGGGTTCGTTTCAGCCTACCCAAAAACAGTCCAAAAGCAGATTGTATTCCAGGCCGGAGAGCCAAGACGCTAGCACACTGTCTACTTCCCGCTCCAAAAAACTGCGATTTTCTCGCCGCAAAACATCGTAACTCCTCACGACAGAACCTTGCATCCACCCCGCATCTCGCCATCATCCCGCCCACACCATGGCCTACATCAACGAAAACTACCTCAAGCTGAAAGCCGGATACCTCTTCCCGGAAATCGCCCGTCGCGTCAAAGTCTTCAATGAATCCAACCCCGAGGGTGCCAAACGCCTCATCCGCTGCGGCATCGGCGACGTCACCGAACCCCTCCCAGAAGCCGTCCGCTACGCCATGCATGACGCCGTCGACGAACAAGGCGTTCGCGATACCTTCAAAGGCTACGGCCCCGAGCAAGGCTACGACTTCCTCCGCAACGCCATCGCCGACCACGACTTCAAAGCCCGCGGCCTCAACGTCGAACCCGACGAAATCTTCATTTCCGACGGCTCCAAATGCGACACCGGCAACATCCTCGACATCTTCGGAGCCGGCAATAAAATCGCCATCACCGACCCCGTCTACCCCGTCTACGTCGACACCAACGTCATGATCGGCAATACCGGCGACGCCAACGAAAACGGCGCCTACGAAGGTCTCGTCTACCTCAAGTGCAACGCCGAAAACGGCTTCGTTCCTGAAATTCCCGACCAACCCGTCGATCTCATCTACCTCTGCTACCCCAACAACCCCACCGGCGCCACCGCCACCCGCGCTCAACTCGAAGCCTGGGTCGCCTACGCCCTCAAAAACAAAGCCATCCTGCTCTACGACGCCGCCTACGAGGCCTTCATCCAGGACCCCTCCATCCCCCGCTCCATCTACGAAATCGAAGGCGCCCGCGACTGCGCCATCGAGTTCCGCAGCTTCTCCAAAAACGGCGGATTCACCGGCGTTCGCTGCGCCTTCATCGTCATTCCCAAAACCCTCATGGGCCGCAAAAAAGACGGCACTCCCCAAGCCATCCACCCCCTCTGGAGCCGCCGCCACAGCACCAAGTTCAACGGCGCCAGCTACATCGTCCAGCGCGGTGCCGCCGCCCTCTACACCGATGAAGGCAAATCCCAAGTCCGCGCCCTCATCGAACACTACATGGGCAACGCCGCCCTCCTCGTTCAAGCCTGCAAAGAGGCCGGATTGAACGTCTTCGGCGGCATCAACGCCCCCTACGTCTGGGTCGGCTGCCCCACCGGTGTCACCAGCTGGCAGATGTTCGACAAAATGCTCAACGAAGCCAATGTCGTCATCACCCCCGGCGCCGGATTCGGCTCCGCTGGCGAAGGCTACTTCCGCATCAGCGCCTTCAACACCCGCGCCAACGTCGAAGAAGTCTGCCGCCGCATCAAAGCCCTCCAGTAGTCGGGCAATTCAAGAATCGGACTGATCAAAAAAGAGGCGGATGGTCACCCATCCGCCTCTTCGCGTTTTAAATGCATTCAGCTCAAACTCAAGCGTACGAACTCTCCACCCGCGTCGCCACGTCACGATACCCATAATCAGCGTTGTAGATTTCCTTCAGCGCTTCCAGGTAACCCTCGCGGTCGCTCAGCTTCTCACACACCATCGCCAGTTCGTAGAGCACCTCTTTCTTCGTCGCATCCATGATCGCCAACTCCTTGAGCGCATCCGCAAACGAGCTCTTCGCCAAATCGTTCATGTTCTTCCGCTCAAAGCAGCGCCCCAACATCAACATCGCCTTCGTCCGAATGTGCGGATTCGACTTCGCCTGCTGCAACTCCGGAATCGCCTCCGTATACATCCCCGCATTGAAGTACGCCTGGCCCAAATCATAGCGCAGTTGCTTGTCCGTCGGATTCCGGTCCACCCGCGCCTTCGATTCATTGATCACCACCGCGCTACGCTCCATCCGAATCTCTGCAATCCGCGCCCGCTTCTCTTCGATGTCCGGAGCGTTGGGATCTGCCTCAATCTCAGCCTCCATCCGCTCAATCTCACGATCCTTCACCACGTCCCGCAGCAACTCCGTCTTCCGTTGCAGCGCCACATCCCCGGGATTCAGCGTCAGCGCATAATCATAAAACATCTGCGCGCTCTCCAATTGCCCCATTTTCTCATACAGGTCCGCCATCCGCTTCACCGTATTGATGTTGGTCTGATCCGCGTTGTACTGCTCAATCGTCTTCGCCAGCAGAGCTTCCATTTGCTCCTGCGTCATCCCCTGCTTGTTCATCATCTCAAGCTCCGCCGCCTCATCCGCATTCTTCATCGACTTGCGGAAATCTCCATCCGAACCCCACCCCTGACGACTGATCGACATCCTCGCCGCTGCATCCTTCTCTCCCTTGATCGCATTCATGTCCCGCGGATCCGTCTTCAGAATCGCCCGATACGTGTCCCCCGCCTTCTCCGGATTGTCGTGCGACATGTAGTGCTCAGCCAGCTTGTACATGTTCTTCGTGTTCGTCGGATGCCCCATCATCACCGTCTCCAGCGCCAACGCAGCCAAATCAGGAAAGTGAATCCGCATCGCCAAATCATAGAGCTGCGCATTCCCATTCAAACTGAACGGATCATTCTGAAACACATTCTCCTCCAAATCCGCAATCTGTTCCAATGGCTCCTTCTTGCCACCGCCCTTAAACAAACCGCCACCTCCACCGCCAAAGCTGAACATCTTCTTCGTCCCAGCCTTCGCTTTCTCCCCCTCCGCCCGACGCAACAAACGACGACCATCCAAAAACCCCGGCACCGCCTTCACAATCGGCAACGTCAAACTCACCACGTAGTCCCAGTTGCGCTGCTCAAACGACAGCATCGCCTTCTTCCAGAGGTTTTGAAATTTCGGTTCGAGTTCGGATTCTTGGACGATCATAGCAGATGAATGAGGATGATTAAGATCAGTTGGTTTGGATAAAATGAAATTGGATTGGCCCCGGTCAAGCCCCAGGCTTCTTGGCTGCAGGAGCTTCCGGCGTCACACTAGGTTCCACCGATGGCGCTTCAACCGCCGCCCCACCCGTCACCTTCGCCGCCATCTCCTTCAACTCCTCGCTCACCCCACGGGTAAAGCTTTCCACACTGAACCCGTGCTCGAAGAGCACCATCCAGCAGAATGTGGCCACCAAAAAGGCTAGGAACCACAGGATTTTTGACAGCAAACGCATGAATTTTGGGGGGAGAGGAAGACTAATGACAAAAGCAGTGACACGTCCAGCCTGGAATTCACTCTTTTGAGCAAAAAATGGCCCATTCACTAACGAATCGGCACCTCATAGTACTCCAGCGCCCACTCCCGCATGTACCTCACCCTCAGCGCTTTCATCCGATACACGATCAACTCCGGATTCTCCGGCGTCCTCAAATAAGCCCTCAGCAAAGGGTTCCCTTCCCAAATTTCTCCCAACAATCCAGCTTCCGTTACCACCTTCGCCTCAGCCGTAATCCTCACCTGATTGTGCTCCTCATCCGTGTAGCACAACTCCACCTTCGGATTGGCCGCAATCTCCGCCGTCTTGCCATACCGCCGCAAATTCGCCACATACACCGTAAAGCCATCCGTCCTCACGGGCGAAACCGGCCTCACCCGCGGCTGATCTCCCTCCACCGTCGCTAACACCGGAAACTTCGCAGCCTTCATCGTCGCCTGCGCCAAAGCAGGCAACTCACTCACATCAATCGGCGTCGGTTGTGGCTGGCCCATCTAAATCTCCGGTCGATACACCACAATGCTCCCCAGCAAGGTCTCCTGCTCCACCTGCAAATGGTTCAGCTTGATCAACTCCAGCATCGCCAAAAACGTCACGATCACCTCCCCACGACTCGCCGCCCCCTGAAACAGCGACTCAAACGGCACCCGCTCTCCCGCCACAAGCGTGTCCAGCAGATGCTCGATCTTGTCCGCCACCGTGAACCGATCATCCACGATCTCCCGAATATCCGTCGTATTCTCAAACCGCTTCAACACCCGCTGAAACGCCCGAATCAAATCAAACACCCCCACCTGCGCCACAGCCACCGGCGCGCTCAAATCAGGCAACTCCGGCGTCGTCGCAAAAAACTCCTCCGCCTTCACCTCCTGCGTGCCCAAAAACTGCGCCGCATCCTTGAACTTCTTGTACTCCACCAACTGCCGGATCAATTCCCACCGCGGATCATCCTCATCCGCCTCCTCATCCGGCGGTTGCTGCAACTTAGGCAGCAACTCCCGGCTCTTGATGTACATCAAATTGGCCGCCATCACGATGAACTCGCTCGCCAACTCAATGTTCAACATCTTGAACGTGTCCACATAGTCCAGGTACTGCTTCGTGATCCGCTCCAGCGACACGTCATAAATGTCGATCTCATCCTTCTTGATGAGATACAGCAGCAGGTCCAACGGCCCCTCGAAAATCTCCAGTTTTACTTTGTAGTCAGCTTCATCCACCCGCCCAACTAAGCCAGCCCCCCCCTGCTTGCCACAGAAAAAACCACCCGGCTCCCACGATTCACCAAATCCCATCAATCCGGCCCAAATCGCACCCAAGTCACCGCCGTCCAAGGCCCTTCTTCCGGATGCCTCAACGCCCTCCAATACCAGGCCGACACATCCGTAAACAAATCCCCACCAGCACTCCGAATCTGTTCGCATACCACCAATTCCCGCTCCTCCCCTCGCCTCGCCTTCCACACCTGCCAAAGCCCGTCCCCCGCCTCCGCCTGACCCGATTGCCGCTTCATCTCAAAACCCGCCGCCTTAAAACAATCCTCAGCCGAATGCAGCATCCGCGTCGCCCGCTCCACCCTCCTAAAGATCACCTCCCCCTCCCCGCACCGAAACCGCCCCAACGCCCCGGGAAAACCCGCCGCAAAATGCTCCTCCCTCACCGACAACGGCAGCGGCTCCAGCGGCATCCCGCGAAACGATTCCGGCCACACGACCTGCACCTTTTCCATCGTCGCCCCCGGAGCTTCGCCTTGCAGACCCCACGTCATCGCCACCCCCGCACAAACCACCCCAAACGCCACCAACCAACCTCGCCCTACCTGACTCCCAACTCCACCCAGCTGAGACCTCCGCTCCCACCGCCCCGCCAACCACATCAACAATCCCAGACACGGCAAAAACAGCACCACCCCTGTCCCTTCATGCGTCCAGTGCGGCCACTCCACCAGTCCCGCCTCCGGAAAAAACAGCACCGTCGCCCGCACCCCGTTCGCTACCAAAGCCAGTCCGCCCGCCACCAGCATCAACAAGACGGTCCGCCCCCACCGTAACCCAAAGCGAGCCGCCAAAAACGCCGCCGCAAACAGCAAAAACCAAAGCATCCTGATCCCACTGCACGGCGCATCCACCCCCACTGCCACCCCTTCATACCAAAGATCCGTCCCCTCTCGTGTCACCAGCACCCCCATCAATCGCAACACCTCCTCCGCCCCCATCGCCACCACCACTCGCAGCGGATACCCCGCCACAAACTGCAACGTCGCCACCCACGGCAGCGCCAAACTCAAAAGCATCACCACCCCGGGCAGCACCCACAACCTCAGCCCCACCACCAAGACCGCCACAAACCCCATTCCCCGAACCAGCATCGGCACTTCTCCCGACATCAATCGAACCCCGACCATCAAAACCAATCCCACACCCAGAGCCCAACGCGTCACCACCACCCGCCGCCGCCCCATCCAAACAAATCCCATCGCACAAATCAACGCCAGCACCCCCAGCGGCTCATCCGAATCATCCCCCACACGCCGCCACCACCACCCCAGCACCGGCCAAAACGCTAACCCAACTCCCACCATCACCATCAACACCCGCCCCCTCACGGCCTCCACCTCCCGCACCCCTGCCGCCTCCCTCACCTCAATCATCGTCCACCCTCGCCATCACACCGACCGTCCCCAGCAACACCCGGAACCCCACATCCGGCTCCCGCGCCTGCACCGCCAACGGCCGCCGATACGACGCCAGCAACTCCTTCCGCTCAAACGTCCGATACGACCCCCCACGCACCACCCCATCGCCATCGTCCTTCCCCGACCAAGGATCCATCACCCACTCCCACACATTCCCCGACAAATCCGACAACCCCCGCCCATCCGGCCTCAACGACCCCACCCCCGCCAACCCCGCATACCCGTCGTTGTACTTCGGCACCACCTTCGCTCCATCCGCCTTCGTGCTCTCATCCGCAAAATTCCCCTGCTTCGTCAGCGGGGGCCACGTAAAGCCCCACGGATAAATCCCCTCCACCCTCAAGTTCCGCTCCGCCGGTGTCGCCCCCCGCTCTCGCGGCAAATACGCCGCCATACTCCACTCATCATCCGTCGGCAGCCGGTACTCCTGATCTTCCTGCAACAATCCCTGCCCCCGCTCCCGATCCGTCAACCAACGACAAAACAAAATCGCCTCAACCCGCGTTACTTGCGTTACAGGATCGTTACCGTTTCGCCCCTTGTCAAACTCCGCCGACCGCTTCATTCCCGTCGACCGAACAAACTGCGCAAAGTCCTCCACCCGCGTCTCCGTCACCGCCAGCATCGACAAACCCAAAGGCGCCATCTTCATCCCCAAACTGTTCTTCCACGGCTTGCCAAACACCACCGCTCCATTCGCCCTCAACCTCACATTCAAAGCCAGCACCTCCTTCTCCTTCAAATTGCCCTCCGCCTTCATCTCCGCATACCCCGGCAGCATCAGCTCGTAGCTGAACTTCCCCGCCGGCACGCTCGTCAGTTCCAGCGGCGTTACCCCCAGCCACTTTTCACCCTTCCTCACTTCCGCTCCCGGCGGCACCGAAGCCAGCCTCACCGTTCCCACGGCCACCTTCAACACCTGCATCTTCACCGCCACCAATCCCTTCCGATTCGAGCCGCCAGATGGCTCCGTCTTGATCGTCATCGGCACCCAGCGCACCTCTTGACTCGCATCCAGGTAACGACTCTTCCGCGCCGCCTCCGTCGCCCAGACACAATACGCATCCGCATCCTTCGGATTCACCAGCACCACATTCAGCTTCTTTTTGTCCGGCCCGGTATACCCCACCACCTCACCCTCAAACGACATCGCCGTCGCCTCCATGTAACGGTAAAACAACTCATACTCCAAGGGCAGATCCGCCTCATGCTTGTCCTTTTGAAACGAAAACCAGCGCCCCTGCTGGCTCTTCCAGGGCCGCCCCTTCACCGGCATTTCAGGCGCCGCTTCCACCACCTTCGCCGGCCGCTCAGGCACCGGCACCCGGTAACTCCAGTCCATCTGCTGTCGACCCATCACCGCCGCTCCCCCAGCCAGCGCCGATCCCGCAACCAAAACCACCATCGCCCGCACCAAACGCCGCCCCAATGGCTCCGGCTTCCGCATCCCCAACCCCTGCAACGCCTGCATCATCTGCCCTGCCGTCGCATAGCGCTCCTTCAAATCCGGCGCGCACGCCCGGCAAATCACCCGATTCAATTCCACCCAAAAATCCCACTCATCATCCCGCAAACTCGCCGGCACCTCCGGAAACTCCATCCGGTCATTCCCCGAACTCATCTCATACAGCACCTTGCCCAAACTATAAAGATCCGCCTGCGGTGTCCCCGGCCCCTCCGGCGGCACAAATCCCTCCGTCCCCACGAACGTCCGCTCCCCCGTCGCCGCCACCAACCCAATGTCCGCCAGCTTGCACATCCCCCCCACAAAAATGATATTCGACGGTTTGATGTCCCGATGCGTCAGCCCGTGGTCGTGCATGTAACCCAGCGCATCCGCCAAATACATCCCCGCCTCCCGGCAAAAATGCAGGTCCAACCGACCCTGCGCCTTCATGTCCGACGTCACCGTCCTCGCCGTGTAAGCCGCCAAATCATCAATCTGCGCCCCATTCTCCGCATCATCCGCCAGCTCCATCACATAATAATAGAACCCCCGATGCTCATTCCAACCCACATGCAAAATATGCACCAAACACGGATGCCCGCGCGAGATCGGTTCGAACTGCTGAATCCCCTCAAACTCCCGATGAAACGTCTTCGTTAACTCAAAATCCTCCCGCCACACGATCTTCACCGCCCGCAGCGCTCCCGTCACACTCTGCGCCAACCACACCTCCCCATACGCCCCCGACCCGATCCGCTTCAACAGCGTGTAATCCGGAATCACCAAATCGTCCCGATGCGAAACCGCCTGCGCCTCTCCCGCACGCACCACCTCCCGCCTCCCCACAATCACCGGCATCCTCGCCGAAGCCGTATCCGCCTCACTCCCCCAGCCCTCTTCCACATCTGCCTCAGCTTCCACCACCGGCCTCGCTGGCACATGCCTTGGCGCCATCCCATCAGCCGGAGGCTGGAGATCGCGTGGGTCCTCAAATTCAGACATCACTCACGTTCCGTTGACTCATTCGCATCAGGTCCAGCGCTATCGCCCAGCCCATTTTCGCCGAATAATCCGCCTATTCTGCCATCACAGCAGTTGATTCTCAAGCCCCTGGATTTCCTTCCTCACCAAACTCCCCACCCGATGCTTCGCCAAGTAAACCTGCGCCGCATTGATTCCCAACGCCTCAGCCGTCTTCTTCACCCCCCAACCCTTCATCACATAACAATCAAAAATCTGAAACTGCCGCGGCGAAACCTTCGCCTTCACCCGCTCCAGCGCCGCCGCACTAATGTTGTCCCGCCATTCCCGATCCCAAATCCCTTCCAACAAATTGTCCTTCTCAGACGTCAACCGCTCCATCGCCAAATTCTGACTGTCCTCACTCTCCGAATTCCCCTGGTTCGAAAGCGATGGCTGCCGCTTCCTTGCCCGAAACACATCCAAAATCCGCCACCGGGTCATCTGCAATAGCCAAGCCTTAAAGGATCCCGCCCTCGGATCATACTGCCCCTTCTGCACCTGCCGAGCGATCGCAATGATCGTCTCCTGCACCACGTCGAACGCTTCCTCCCGTGTCAAACCCGACTTCGTCGCCACACTATACACCAATCGCCAATAGGTCTGGTAAAACTCATTCCAGGTCCGCTGATCTTCCCAGTTGTTCAGCCGCTCGATCAAACTCTTGCGCGTCTTCTCCCACAAGACGCGCTCTTTCTTCACCTCCTCAGGCAATTCGGAAATTTCAGCGGGGTCATCCATTGTTCGCCCCACAATCATTCCACTTGCACCCACCTGTCAAACCAACTGTCACAAGAACTTCACCCGCCATCATTCGCCAATCCTTGCAGCCACCTCGCAAAAATTCACTCCGCACCCTCCAAACACCGCCTCAACTCCCCCTCACTCAGCCCCACCGGATTCGCCTTCATGCTACTCGCTCGCAGCGCCAAAGGCACCACCTCATCCCAATCTCCCTCACTCACCCCCAACGCCCTCAACCCCGGCACCTTCAAATCCCGCACCAACTCCCGCAACCACTCCACCCCATCCTCCGCCTCTGCCCCCGCATCCCCCGTCAACCAAACCGCCACCCGCTCAAACCGCCTCACCTGCTCCCCCGTCCCCCGCTCCCTCACCGCCCGCAAATTCACCGCCCACACCGCCGGCAGCAGCGCCGCGCACACCTCCCCATGCGCCATCCCATACCGCCCTCCCAGCGGTGCCGCAAACCCGTGCACCGCCCCCAACCCCGCATTCGCCAAGGCCATCCCGCTGAACAACGCCGCCAAGGCCATCTCCGACCTCGCCCCCACATCCGCCCCATCCCCCACCACCCGCCTCAACGACCCCACCACCTTCCCCACCCCCTCAGCACACAGCGCATCCGTCATCGGATTCGACCGCACACAAACAAAAGCCTCCAACAACTGCGTCAACGCATCCATCCCCGTCACCGCAGTCACCGCAGCAGGAACCGACACCGCCAACTCCGGATCAATCACCGCCAACCTCGGCAACATGGACCGATGCCTCAAACTCACCTTCACCCCCGCCTTCGGACAGCACAAAACCGCATTCCGCGTCGCCTCCGCTCCCGTCCCCGCCGTCGTCGGCACCGCCACAAACGGCAGCGGATCCCGCTCCAACACCCGCCCCGTCCCGATCACCTCCACATACTCCCGCACCGATCCCGCATTCGCCACCAACGCCGCGATCGCCTTCCCCGCATCCACCACCGACCCCCCACCCACCGCCAGCACCCACTCACACCCCGCCCCCTTCGCCACCGCCACCCCCGACTCCACCCCCTCAATCGTCGGCTCCCCCGCCACCGCAAACACCACCACCTCCATCCCCGCAGCCTCCAGCAAAGCCACCACCTTCCCTTCCCTCCCTCCGCTCCCCGTCACCACCATCACCCGACGCCCAAACACCCCGCACAACTCACCTAAACGCCCCACACTCCCCACCCCGAACACCACCTGCCCAGGTCCAGCCCATTCAAACGCTTCAATCATCCCCATCCCTATCCCACCCCCCATCGTATTTCAATCCAGCACTGCACCCCTTTCCGCCTTCCGCCCTCCGCATTCCACAATCCGCAATCCGCAATCCGCAATCCTCAAAGATCCCTTTCCCTCACCCCATTTTGAGTCAAACTACCCCCATGCAGTCCCTCGACTACGACGTGGTCATCATCGGCGGCGCCTTTTCAGGTGCCAGCCTCGGACTGATCCTCAAACGCGCCCGCCCCGACACCCGCATCCTCATCATCGAACGCACCACCGAGTTCGATCGCAAAGTCGGCGAGTCCACCTCCGAAGTCGCCTCCTGCTTTCTCACCCGCGTCCTCCGCCTCAGCCACTACATGAACCGCCAGCACATCGCCAAACAAGGCCTGCGCATGTGGTTCACCGAGGACAGCAACACCCCCATCGACCAGTGCACCGAAATCGGCGGCCTCTATCAGTCCCGACTCCCCGCCTACCAGATCGACCGCTCCCAACTCGACGAACACCTCCTTCACCTCGCCCAGGAAGCCGGCTGCACCCTCCTCCGTCCCGCCAAACTCAAAGACTTCACCCTCTCCGAAGGCGGCACTCAAAACGTCACCGTCGAAGTCGATGGCGAAACCCGCACCTACACCGCCCGCTGGCTCGCCGATGCCTCAGGCAAAGCGTCCGTCCTACCCCGCAAACTCGGCCACTGGCGCAAGCTCGACTCCCATCCCACCCACTCCATGTGGGCCCGCTTCAAAAACGTCGGCAACCTCGACAGCTACGAAATCGCCCGCGATCACCCCGCCTTCGCGGCCGCCGTCCGCACCTCCCGCGACACCGCCACCAATCACCTCATGGGCCGCGGCTGGTGGTGCTGGATCATCCCCCTCAAAAATGGCGACGTCTCACTCGGCCTCACCTACGACAGCCGACTCTTCTCCCCCCCTGAAGGCGCCAACATCGCCGAAAAACTCCTCACCCACGTCCGCGCCCACCCCATCGGCCGACTCCTATTCGAGCATGCCGAACCCGTCGGCACCGACATGCGCGCCTACGCCCACCTCCCCTACCACACCACTCAAATCTGCGGCGACGGCTGGTCCTGCGTTGGCGACGCCGCTGGCTTCATGGACCCCCTCTACAGCCAGGGCCTCGACTACTGCGCCCACACCGTCTTCGCCTCACACAAACTCATTTTGCAGGCCCTCGAAGACAAACCCCTCGCCGAGCCTGTCGCAGCCCTCAACACCCTCTTCAACCAGAGCTACCAGCGCTGGTATCAATCCCTCTATCAAGGCAAGTATCACTACCTCGGCGACGCCCAACTCATGAACGCCGCGTTCTTGATGGACCTCGCCAGCTACTTCATCGGCCCCGTCCGCCTCGTCTATGAGGACCCGGAAACCGAGTTCGCCCTCCTCCCCTATTCAGGCCCCGCCGGCGCCCTCTTCGCCCGCTTCATGCGCTTCTACAATCGCCGCCTCGCCCACATCGCCCAGCGCCGAACAGCAGCAGGCACCTACGGCACCCACAACACCAATCACCGCTACCTCGTCAAAGGCGGCTTCGTCCCCACCCTCGGCCCCATGTTCAAAATCCTCCGCCAGGGCATCGGCATCTGGCTCAAAGCCGAATGGAACACCCTCTTCCTCCCGCGCCTGAAGACTCCCGCACTCACACCCGAATCATCGGCTCCCGATTTGGAGCCAAGACTCCAGCCGATCAGCTGAGATCTACCTTGCCCCAGCAAAGTGGCCGTCACCCTCCGGGTGACGCCGCCTCAAAACGGCTTAAAGTAACCCAAATAAGCCGCCACAGCCCCCAGCAGGATCCCCAGCACCACCCCCGCCCCCGGCTGCAACACCCGCTTCCGCACAAGCAATGGCAGCACCCCCAGCACCAGCCAGATCCCCACCTTCACCCACACCCAACCCGTCATCGGCAACTTCGCCTTCGCCAAAAATCCAAA
>JAIYDW010000140.1 GCA_027487315.1 Verrucomicrobiaceae bacterium
AGCAGGCCAAAACCCACCACCCCCCAGGTCAAAACACGAATACCAAACAACATCCCCCACCCAAAGCACGCCCCACCCCCCTCCACAAGTCCCAAGCCAATCCCCAAACACCCCATGAACGCATCACACCCGCAGCCTCAATTCATCTGAAACACCAAAAGCCTCATAAACCGCCTCCCGCAAAGGTCGCAAATCACTCACCCCATACTCCAATGGCCCATTCAACTGGTTCACCGCCAATCCCTCTTCCTCAAGCTGCCTCTTGTTCGCCGGATCAATCACCTTGATCCCCACCATCGTGAATCCAGACTTCAAATAAACATCATGCGCCGAAGGCTGCTTGCCTCCCGTCGCAACCTTCCCCGAAGGTGACCGACTGTCACGATGCGCCACCGTATCCAAAAAAAGCCTCCGCACTCCCCGATCCATCGCATCACTCATCACTCGATGCACCAACTCCCGCCCCAATCCCCGCCCCTGCACCGCCGGATCAAGCCCCACAAACACCACCTTGGCCGCCGATTCGTCAGATCGCACTGAATAATCCAGATGCACCATCCCCACCGGACAGGCGTCCAACCAAACCACATTCAATTCCAAACTCCCAAACACCTCCTCCAATTCCGCCTCCGAGTAATCCCGAATCGGCCACCAAGTCGAGTCGTTGCCCACCAACGTGTGGATCGCCATCACCTGCGCCTTCGAGATCTCCCGGCTCGGGTCCTTCACCGTGTCCACCAACGTCAACGGCCCCCGAATGCAAAACCCCTCTCTCATCGCCGGATTCTTGGAGCGCCTCACCGCATCTTGATCCCCGATCGGTCGATACTCATAAAAACTGATCGCCAACGGATCCAGAGGCGCGCAAACCGTTGACCCATTCTCATCCAGAAAAACCGCCAGCGAACAGGTCGCCCCAGGCCAATCCTCAACCGTCAAAATCCGCCCCGGCAACACCTTGCCCTCATGCGTCGCCGCCACCTGCCGCATCAAATCCTGCATCCCAGCATCGCGATTCCTCCGCTCACACGCCGCGATCTCTGAAAAAATCGGATCAAGATCAAAATCCTCACTCATACATCACTCAGGGTTCCGATTCGCCGTTCCCACGCTCGGACCATCTCTCACCAAAAGCACTCCGCCAACCCAAATTTGACCACCCTTCTTCCATCTTCCCCCCGCTCCCACCTCCCCCACAAACGTATCCTCCAAAGCTATCCATGGACCTCACCCGCAAACTCGAAATCCTCGCCGACGCCGCCAAATACGACGCGTCCTGCGCCAGCAGCGGCGCCGCCAGGAAAGACTCGCGCGGCAGCCAGGGCGTCGGCTCCACCGGTGGCTCCGGCATCTGCCATTCCTACACCCCCGACGGTCGCTGCGTCTCCCTCCTCAAGGTCCTCATGACCAACGCCTGCCTCTACGACTGCCACTACTGCATCAACCGCCGCTCCAGCAACGTCACCCGCGCCCGCTTCACCCCCGACGAAATCGTCCAACTCACCCTCGACTTCTACAAGCGCAACTACATCGAAGGCCTCTTCCTCAGCAGCGGCATCATCCGCAGCGCTGACCACACCATGGAACTCGTCATCGATGTCGCCCGCAAACTGCGCGAGCAGCACCATTTCAGAGGCTACATCCACCTCAAAACCATTCCCGAAGCCTCCCAATCCCTCATCGCCCTCGCCGGTCAATACGCCGACCGCATCAGCATCAACATCGAACTCCCCACCCAGCAGGGCCTCAACACCCTCGCCCCCGAAAAAAACCTCCTCCGCACTGAACAAGCCATGGGCCATATCCGGGGCAAAATCGACGAGCGCCATGCCGAAAAACGCAAACCCGGCGCCCCCAAACCGCCTCCCTTCGCCACCGGCCAAAGCACCCAAATGCTCGTCGGCGCCGACCCCTCAACCGACGCCACCATCCTCGGCTGCGCCGACAAACTCTACTCCGAGCACCACCTCAAACGCGTCTACTACTCAGCCTTCAGCCCCATCCCCGAACCCTCCTCCATCCTCCCCCTGCAAGCCCCGCCCCTCATCCGCGAACACCGCCTCTATCAGGCCGATTGGCTCCTCCGCTTCTACGATTTCAAAGTCGACGAAATCGCCTCACCCTCCTCTCCCAATCTCGACCTCTCACTCGACCCCAAACTCTCCTGGGCTCTCCGCAACCGCCAAACCTTCCCGGTCGACATCAACAAATCCCCCCGCGAACTGCTCCTCCGCGTCCCGGGCCTCGGCATCCGCAATGTGCAGCGCATCCTCAGCGCCCGTCGCTACACCCGCCTCCGTCTTGCCGACCTCATCCGCCTCAAACTGCAGATGAAAAAACTCCTCCCCTTCATCGTCACCGCTGACCATCACCCTGCCCGACTCGGGCTCGATAGCGACTCGCTCCGCGCCCGCTTCTTGCCTCCCCCCGAACAACTCGAACTCAACTTCGACGCCCCTCCGCAACCCACCGCAATCGACTTTATCTCAGCCAGATCCGGCGAACTCTGAGTTATGCGCACCATCATCATCCCACCCGATTTTGACGCATGGCGAACCACCGCCCGCCAACTCCTCGCCCAAAGCACCCACCCCGACGAACTCCTCTGGTCGGACAACCCCACCGAACCCTCCCTCTTCTCCGAGCCATCTCCCCCACCCCAAGCCTCCACAACGACTCCCATCACCGTGCCTCCCGCCTTCGTGGATCTCGCCCGAAGCGCCGCCGCCCACACCAGCGAAAAACGCTGGGCCCTGCTCTACCGCCTTCTCTGGCGCCTCACCCTCGGCGGCGAACGCCATCTCCTCGCCATCGCCACCGACCCCGATGTCCGTCAACTCCAAGACTGGTGCAAGGCCGTCAGCCGCGACATCCACAAAATGCACGCCTTCGTCCGCTTCCGTCTGGTCGCTGTCGACACCACCACCCGCCGCGAACAATTCGTCGCTTGGTTCGAGCCCGACCATCGCATCGTCCGACTCGCCACCCCCTTCTTCGAAAAACGATTCGCCGGCATGGACTGGTCCATCCTCACCCCCTACGAATGCGCCCACTGGGATGGCCAGAAACGCTACTTCACCCCCGGAGTCCCCCGCAGCAGCGCCCCGGACGAGGATGCCTTGGATGACCTCTGGCGCACCTACTACCGGAACATCTTCAATCCCGCCCGCGTCAAAATCAGCGCCATGCAGTCAGAGATGCCCAAGAAGTACTGGAAAAATCTCCCGGAAGCTCCGCTCATCGCAGATCTCATCGCCGAAAGCTCCACACGCGTGCACGACATGCTCACCACCCCGGAACGCCCCGCCAAACCCGCCCCAAACAACGCCTACTTGGAGTCCCTCCGTCAGATGAACGAACAGCCAAACCCCGATCACAAGACCTCATGACCAAAGCGTCATCGCCTGATTCGCCACCGCGTCTGACTCGATCTCCAAAACACCCGAAGCCTCATTCACAGCGGCGGCAATAGCCATATTAATGGCTCCAGGCTCATGCCAGTTCATCAGGCTCGTTTTCATAAACAGCGTCAGACTCCGCCGGCCAAACGCAGCCGCCAAATGCGAGGCCGCACCATCCACCCCCAATACCATCCGCGAGCGTGAGACCAGCCACAAAAACGCCTCCAATCCCGTCTGCCCTCCCAGAAAATGCACCCGCGCTCCCAGGTCTTTGGCGATCTTCTGCGAATGCTCCATCTGCCATTCCTGATCGCCGCTCGTGATCAAAATACGCATTCCCGCATCGTGCTCCAACAATCGACGTATCACCTTCACCCACGATCCCACTTTCCAACTTTTGCTTTTCCAACCCGCTGTCGGATTGAGCAAAAGATACGACTCCAAAGCAAACCCCTCAGGCTTCCAAGAATCCGGAGGCAACACCAAGGTCGGCGCGCGATAACTGGCCTCCACTTCAGGCAGCGTGTTCTCCCAGTTGTATCTCGCAAGGTAAGCGTCACCCAGCCCTGGAGCACAGATCGATCGAAACACCATTCGATGATACCACGAGCACTCCGATGCCTCTCTCAGGAGGAGGTCCTTGCGTGCTGCTCGAACCAAAAAAGTGTGGATGGCCGACTTGCTCAAATCGTCATAGCAAAACACCGCTGCGTATCGCCTGAAACTCGGCCGGGAGATCATCCGCACCCCCTCCATCAACGAAACCAGCGCCGCATGCCCACTCCGCGTCAAAAGATCGACCCCACCATAGACCTCCACCAGTTTCGCCATCGCAGGCTCAAGCAAAGTCAAATCCCCGAGTTGTTTGTGACAAATCACCAAACAGCCCAAGAGCCCACCGCTAAAGGGCGCGGTTTCAGGTTGAGTCACATTGGGGGATACCATCACAAGCCCTGTCCGTAGCTGATGTCTCGCACCATTTCCAGCAAATCCCCATCGACTTCCACCACCCACTCACCCACCATCAAAAACAAAACATTGACCAAGAACCGCGGCCTCATGAAAGACGTCAAAAAACAACACCTCCCATCCAAAACATGCCTCGTTTGCGGACGCCCCTTCACCTGGCGCAAAAAGTGGGAAAAGGTTTGGGAAGAAGTCAAATACTGCAGTGAGCGCTGCCGTCGCAACAAACCCGAGCCTTGATCAGCCCAACCCATCAACCAACAGGCAAACCCCGCGCAAACTCCAAGCAATCGTTCGCCACCAGTTCGTCGCCAGCAACTTCCGATGCACACTCAGATCAAACCCCAACGCCAGCTGGTTATGCAGCGGAATCTGCACCAACGCCGTCGAGACCCAGTTGAATCCCAACGGCACCAAGCTCGCCAGCAACCACGGCTCTCGTGAACACCAAAACACAAGTCCCCCAGCCGTCACCAACTCCGCAAACATCAACGGCGCCACCACCCACGTAATCCGCCGCGTGTGCTGCCGATGATACGCCACAAACCCAGCGCTCCCCACCTCCGCAAACAACGGATAATGCACCATCTGGATCGTCCAGATCAGACCCACAAGTGACCACGTCGCTGCATGGTGAATGGCAAAGACAATCTCCATGATCACGCGGGCAGTTGACTCAGTTTCACATAGTCCGGACGCTCCGCCGCATTCCCATGCACGAATCGCCTCACCAACCGTCCCTGGTGAATCAAAAACACCCCAGGCATCTGCGTGCCATCGCCCTCCAAAGCCCCCGGATGATGCCCCTGGAAAAACGACTTCGCCCCGCGCCACCACACACTCCACCCAAACAATTGCCTTAGCCTCCCCCGCCGCAATCCCAGCCCCCGATAAAGCCGCCGTTCAGGATCCGATACCGCCGCCACATCTCCCATCCCATAACTCGCCGCAAAGGCCGCAAACGACTCGGCCGTCCCCATGTGCACCAAAGCAATCTTCGTCCCCTTCGCCTCAATCTCCGCTCGTCCCGCCGCCAGATCAGCCAGCGCCTCTCGACAGAACGTGCAACCCGAGTGCCTCAACAAAACCAGCAACACCGGCTGCTTACTCGACAGCTCAGCCAAACTCCCCCCGCTCGTCGTCTGCGCCTGCGCCAAGAGTGTCACTTCATCAGGCAACACCCCCGCTTCATCCTCCCTCTGATACACCTCCCAGGCATGCTTCAAAATGAGCGCAAACGGCACCCACCAAATCAGATCATTCGTCACACAATTCAGCGCAAACCCCCAAGGCAACTGCCCCGTCCAAAGCGCCTGCACCATCCCCAACGGCCCAAAGACCTTCCCCAAAAACCCCACCAGCACAATCGGCCAATGCCGCGCCGGATCAAAAGCCGCGATCGCATAGCCCAACCCGTAAACCCCCACAATCATCCCAATGCACTGCCAAAACTGCGGGTAGTTCGGCTGCGGCATCCCCAACCAATCAAAGATCGCTGCCGGAAACAGCACCGCAAACGCTCCCCACAGCACGTTGTAAACGCCAGCCGCCAGCAGCACGTTCCGCATCCATCGTGGCGAAGTTTGAGTCGATGTCATAACATTCAAAAAGCTCATCCCCAACTCACGCCAGCACCGCCTCAGCCGCCGCCCACCCGGACAACGCCGCACCCTCCACCCGCGACCCACAAAACGAGTCCCCCGCCAGCACCAACATCGGCGCCTGGTGTACCACCGCGCACGCTTCGGCATCCACCCGCACCGGCTTGCTGAATTTCCATCCATGCACCTGCACCGTCTTCACACCCACCCCCAACCATGGCGCAGCCGCCTCTAGCAGCACTCGCGCCGCTTCATCCCGATCCTTGTCCCAATGCTCAAAACTGAACGCAGGCGTGGCATGAATCGTGACCGCCGCCTCCCCCGACACACCCTTCTTCTGGTTGTCTGCCATCCACGCAATCGGCCCCGCTGCCGGCGCAAAACCACCCGGCTCGGGAAGATTCGATGGCCCATCAAGCACCGCCATCACCGCCAGACAGCGCTCATACTCGATCGCCTCCAATCGACCCTTCCACACCTCAGGCAACACAACCCCTCCCTTCGCCAATAGCACCAGCGACTGCGGCACCGGCGCGGTCAAGATCACCGCCTTCGCCACCCAACTCTCACCACCTGTCATCTCAACCTTCCAACCTCCACCACTCGCCCTCAAAGCCTCCACCTGCTTCTCCTGAACAATCTCCAATCCCTGCGCCAAATAACGCGCCAATCCCGTCATCCCCGGCACGCCCCGCCATCTCGCATGCCCATCACCCTTGCCCGAAAAACCCCTGCACCACTCACTCGCCGCCCCCGCCACTCCAGCCTCTTCCAACAAGGCAGCAAACCGCACATCCCTCGCCGTGATAAACTGCGCCCCATGATCAAAAGTCGCCCCCCCGATCCGCCTCGTCGCCATCCGCCCTCCCAATCCCCTCCCCTTATCAATCACCACCGCCTTCCTCCCCGCCTCCCGCAAAGCCCTCGCCGCCAACAACCCCGCCATACCCGCCCCAATCACAAGCACCTCCACCGCTCTCTTCGTTTTGATTTCCATGTCCATTTTCAATTCAATAGGTTGGTTTCAAATGCTCCTCCAACAATCGCCTGTGCTTGGTCACCCTGCCGCTCACCCGCTTGCGCCACATCCGAAAACTCGATCGCTTCAATTCCCGCCGCATCACCTCAATGACCTGACCCTCCGTCAACCCGGTGCGCTCCTCGATCTCCTCAAAACTTGTTCGATCCTCCCAGGCATATCGAATCACCAGTGAGATCTGTTCCTGCGTTAAACGATTCTTCATGCGGCTTGAAGCTGGTTGAGGTGACGACTCATCTTCTGCCAGAACGGAAAAAACCCCGCTCCCGCAAAAGAAAACACAAGCTCATCCGACGCCCGCCGAACCAGCGTCAACCGCACGCCATGGGCCTCCATCCGACTCTTCAACCGCGGCACCAAATCCCCCATTGGCCCCACCATCGGCGCATACGCCACCACCTCCTCCAACCCTTGCTCCACCGCCCAATTTGAGAGCCCCTCCACCGGATCACCCGCCTCCACCATCACCGCCGCACACCCAAAATGCGCACCGGCTCTCGCCAACCCATCGTGCATCACCGTCCGCAACGACTCAATCCGGCGTTCACTGAGCCGATACCCATCTCGATACACACGCTCACTCACATACCCGGCAACACTCACCGGCGCACACCCCGCCAGCGGTCCCTTCTCCAAAACCAGATCGTCAGCATGCACCCACACCCCAACCCGTCCCCTCAATTCGGGCAACGCCATCAAATACTTCGGCAATGGCTTCTTCACCACCTCATCCACCTCCTTCACCACACTCGCCGTCACCACCTCATCAGCAATCCGCTCACTCCCCGCATCCCCTTCCGCCAGATACCTCGACCCATACTTCTCAAGGTTCGACCTGCGCACCAGATACGTCTTCCCCACCGTCTGCAATCCCGCCACCCAACGCCATGAAAGCGTGTTGCTCGCCGGATCCGCATCCAAAAGGTGCCGGAAGAAAAAATCCGCCCCTAACTCCCACGGCAGTCGCTCCACATGCACCCAAAAACTCGCCCACCACATCCGCGCATGGTTGTGCAGATACCCCGTCTCAATCAACTCACGCGCCATCGCATCCATGCTCGCCACACCGCTCTCGCCTGCCGCCACCGACTCCACTCTTTCCAGCGTCTCCTTCGGCAAATGCTTTCTCAACCAGTCCACCCGCCGCCTCCAGTTCGTCCACACCGCTGGCCGCATCTCCAGCCACCCCTTCCAGTAGCGACGCCAGCACACTTCCTGCAGCCACTTCTCCACTTCATGAAACGCATGTTTTTGCAGCGTCTGCTCAATGATCTCATCCTCAAGCAGCAACCGAAACCGGATCGCCGCGCTCAACCCCGACACGTTCCCATGGCCCGCCTGAACCTGATTCCGACTGCCCGCATACCTCACCACCTTCGGCAGGAACGCACGCCATGCCTCCAGCGCTTCAGCTCGGGTCAACGGTTCAAATGACGACATAAAAAGATTCTCAGCTTCAGCACGATCACCAGAGTCCTTTGCATCAGCATCACCCATCTCGGTTCGCATCACACCCCAGCCTTACCAGTACGCTCCTGACCCTCAACAGGATGCCCTCCCAATCCCGCCATCCATCAAGCACATCGATGCGTATCCCTCAACTCTCTCTCACCTCTACATGCGCAACCTCATCATCATCCTCGGCGATCAACTCAATGCCGACTCCGCCGCCTTCGATGACTTCGATCCCAATCAAGACGCTGTCTGCATGGCCGAGGTCGCTCACGAAACCATCAAGGTCTGGAGCAGCAAGCCCCGCACCACCGTCTTCCTCTCAGCCATGCGGCATTTCCGCGATGCTCTCAGATCCCAGGGCCGCAAGGTCTTCTACCGCGAACTCACCGCGACCAGTGGCGAGTGGAAAGGCAGCACCGGTGCCGCAAAACCAAGCTCCGCTGAAACTTTCGAAACCGCGCTCACCGAACTCTCCCAACGCCTCAAACCCGCAAAGTGGATCCTCGTGGAACCCGGCGAGTGGAGCGTCAAAACCGCCATCCAGTCCGCTGCCACCGCCAACACCCTCCCGCTCGAGATCCGCGAGGATCGCCATTTCCTGTGCAGCCACGCCCAATTCACCGCCCACGCCGACGGCCGCAAACAACTCCGCATGGAGTTCTTCTACCGCGAGATGCGCCAGCGTCATGCCGTGCTCATCGAAAAGGGCAAACCCGTCGGTGGCGAGTGGAACTTTGACAGTGAAAACCGCAAGAGCTTCAGCAAAGAAGGCCCTCCCTTTCACGCTCATCCCCGCCGCTTCGAACCCGACACCATCACTCAGCAAGTGATCGCCATGGTCAACACGCGCTTTGCCGATCATCCAGGCGACCTCACCGATTTCGATTGGCCAGTCACCCACGAAGACGCGCAAATCGCCTTGCACGATTTCATCACTCATCGCCTCGCTGAATTCGGAGACTGGCAGGACGCCATGTGGACCGCCGAACCCTGGCTTTTCCACTCCCGCCTCAGCGCCGCCATGAACCTCAAGTTGTTGGACCCGCGCCTCGTCATCGCCGCCGCCGAAAACGCCTGGAAAGAAGGCCGCGCCCCCCTCGCCAGTGTCGAGGGCTTTATCCGTCAAATCCTCGGCTGGCGCGAGTACGTCCGCGGCATCTACTGGCACCAAATGCCCGGCTATCTCGATCTCAATGCCCTCGGCGCCGACCAGCCCCTCCCGCCATTCTATTGGACCGGTGAAACCGACATGGCCTGCCTCCGCGATGCTCTCGGTCAAACCCTGCGCCTCGGCTACGCCCACCACATCCAGCGCCTCATGGTCACCGGCCTCTACGCTCTCATGCTTGGCGTTCGCCCCCGCGAGGTCCACGCATGGTATCTCGCCGTTTACGTCGATGCCATCGAATGGGTCGAACTCCCCAACACCCTTGGTATGTCCCAACACGCCGATGGCGGCCTCATGGCCAGCAAACCTTACATCGCCACCGGCAAATACATCCAGCGCATGAGCAACTACTGCTCAGGCTGCCGCTTCGATCCCGCCCAAAGCACCGGCCCCACCGCCTGCCCCTTCACCACCCTCTACTGGGATTTCCTCCTCCAGCACGAACCCGCCATGCGCAAAAATCAACGCATGTCCATGCAAGTCCGAAACCTCGCCCGCCTCGACGAACCCAAACGCAATGCCATCCGCGCCCAAGCCGCCCACCTTCGCGCCGCTGCAACCAGCCCCTAATCACTCTCACCCCCGCCGCTCCAAAAGCTGCGCCACAATGCTGATCGCAATCTCCGCCGGATCATTCGTCCCAATCGGCAGTCCCACCGGACACACCACCTTCTCCAGTTGCTCCTCCTCAATCCCATCCTCCCGCAACTCCCGACTCAACACCGCCCGCTTCGCCAAACTCCCGATCACTCCCAAAAACGCTCCCTCCGGATACCGCCTCAACACTTCCCTCAACACCGGACGATCCGTCGAATGCCCCTTCGTCAGGCACAGTATGTAACTCTTCTCACTCACCAGACCCACCCCATCCTCATAAGCACTCACACAGTGCACCTTCACATTTCCCGCCTTCGGCAATCCCTCCAGCCAGTCCGCTCGCACATCGATCACATCCACTCGACACGCCAATCCCGAAAGCACCCCCACCACCGCCTTCGCCACGTGTCCCGCTCCAAAGATCCCCACATGCCACGCTGCTAAAGGCCGCACCACCTCAAACAAAAATCGCATCTCTCCCCCGCACGTCATCCCCACATCCCGCTGCAAGTTCCACACCACCTCCTCACACACCGCCTCGTCCTCACCCAGTAGCCTTTGCCCTTCCTCAATCACCTTCGCTTCCACCCGCCCTCCCCCAACCGTCCCCGCCACCAATCCCTCCGCCGTCACCACCACCTTCCCACCCAGCATCCCCGGCACACTCCCGCGCACCTGCAAAATCGTCACCACCACGCAGGCGATTCCCCGCTGATGCTCTCGCGCGACCGTTTCCCACACACTCATAAATCCAAACTACCTTCCCCCAACGCCGTTCTCACGTGCGATTGGCATTTCAATTGCTGATAAGTCGTTGTTCATTCCGCCATGCTCTCTCTCCGCACCATCAATGCCATGACCTCAGCGGAATTCATCGAAACTTTCGGCGGCATCTACGAAAGCTCACCCTGGGTCGCCGCTCGCTCCCACACCCAACTCCCCTTCTCCACCCCCGCCGACCTCCTCACCACCTTACGCGATTCCGTCGATCAAGCCTCCATCACCGAGCAGGACACCCTCATCCGCGCCCACCCCGACCTCGCCGGCAAACTCGCCCGCTCCAACGCCCTCACCGCCGAATCCACCCGCGAACAATCCCGCCTCGGCCTCAACCAACTCGACGACGCCACCTACGCTCTTTTCGATTCCCTCAATCAACAATACCAGCAGCGCTTCGACTTCCCATTCATCATCTGCGTCGGCCTCCTCAAAGATCGCTCCGAAGTCCTCGCCGCCTTCCACTCCCGCCTCACCCACTCTCCCGCCGAAGAGCGCCTCGAAGCCCTCCACCAAATCCACCTCATCGCCGCCCTCCGCCTCTCCCACCTCGTCGAAAATCTGCCCTTCCCCTAATTCAAAGTTGCTTTCAAGATGAACATGAGATGCGAAGACATTGCACCCGCTGGCAAGGCGCTGACGAGGAGTGTATTAGATCAATACTCGACGAGGAAGCAACGCGGCCAGCGGGTGCGAGGGCTAACAGATAGGGCTCATCTTGAAAGCAACTTTGAATAAATCCATGTCACTCGCCTACCACGTCAGCCTCCAGCTCCCGGACTGGCTCCAACCCTTCGTGGAAGCCCAACCCGAAACGACCTTCGCCACCCGCGAATCGCGCATGCGCTTCGTCATCGAACTCTCCCGCCAAAACGTCCTCCACCAATCCGGCGGACCCTTCGCTGCCGCCGTCTTCGAGCGCGACTCCGGCCGCCTCATCGCTCCCGCCGTCAACATCGTCGTCCCCGGCCACACCTCCGTCGCTCACGCCGAATCCATGGCCTTCATGCTCGCCCAGCAGCGCCTCGAAACCTTCGACCTCGGCGCCAGCCACCTCCCTCCCATGGAACTCTTCGCTTCCTCTCAGCCCTGCATCCAATGCTTCGGCAACACCTGGTGGTCCGGCGTCCAGGCCCTCACCATCGGCAGCCGTGGCGACGATGTCGAATCCATCACCGGCTTCAAAGAAGGCCCGCTCCCGCCTGACTGGGTCCACCTTCTCGAAAACCGCCCCGCTCCCCTTCGCCCCATCACCGTCATCCGGGACCTCCTGCGCGATGAAGCTCGCGACGTCCTCAAACTCTATCGCGACACCGGTGGCTTCGTCTACAACGCCGGCTCCGCCAGCTGAGCCTTGATCGTCATGTACCCGGGGATCAATGTCCCCAGCATCAATCGCACCCGCAAATCATGCGCGGCAAACGCGCCCTTGATCGAATTCAGCGCCAGTCGCTCCAGATCATCCAGACTCAAATCAAACAGCTCCGTCGCCAGCGCCAGCTCCTTCGACAGCTCCGTATCGCTCATCAACCGGTCATCCGTGTTCAAACTCACCCGGAACCCCAACCTGAAGAACAACGGGAACGGATGCGTCTCCAAACTCGCGCACGCCCCGGTGTGCACGTTGCTCGACAAACACATCTCCAATGGAATCCGGTGATCCAAAACATACTTCGCCAGACTCCCCAACACCACCCCTCCATCCGGCTTGTAACTCACATCATCCATCAACCTCGTCCCATGCCCCAACCGATGCGCCCCACACCACTGCAGCGCCTGCCAGATCGACTCCGCCCCATAAGCCTCCCCCGCGTGAATCGTAATATTGAAATTCGCCCGATGAATCGCCTGAAACGCCGCCCGATGCTTCTTCGGCGGAAACCCCGATTCCCCACCAGCCAGGTCAAACCCCACCACCCCCTGATCCCGCCACCGAATCGCCAATTCCGCCATCACCAGCGAATCATCACGATCCCGCATCGCACAAATGATCAATCCCCAAGCCACCCCAAACTGACTCCCGCCTCGCCTCAACCCCGCAATCACCGACTCCACCACCTCATCCATCGTCAACCCCGCCCCCGTGTGAAACACCGGAGCAAAGCGCACCTCCGCATAAACCACCCCATCCATCGCCATGTCCTCCATGAACTCATACGCGATTCGCTCCAACCCCTCCCGTTCCTGCATCACCGCCGTCGTATGCGCAAACCCCTCCAAATACTCCACCAAATTCCCCCGTTGCGCCCCGCGATGAAACCACGACGCCAGTTCCCCTGGATCATCCGTCGGCAGCCCCGCATACCCCACCTGCTTCGCCAACTCAATCACCGTCCTCGGCCTCACCCCACCATCCAAATGCTCATGCAACATCACCTTCGGCAGTTTCCGAAAGTCCACCGCCTTAACAAGCTCGCCACCAGTTGGAATCTTATGCATGCTCCTCTGAAAGCATAATTCGCGCCACCCCTCAATAATGGCCCATCTTGTGCTCTAAGGTCTCCTCATCACACGCAATCGCGTTCCGCCCTCATGCCACCCAAGCTCTCAACCCACATCCTCGACACTGCCTTAGGCAATCCTGGCGCCGGCATCCGCGTCCAACTCTTCCGCGACTCCACCCTCCTCACCGATTCCACAACCAACGCCTCCGGCCGCTGCGACGCTCCCCTCCTCGAGGGCGACGCCATGCTACCCGGCCCCTACCAACTCCTCTTCTACATCGGCGACTACTTCCGCGCCCAAAACATCCCTTGCCCCTTCCTCGACATCGTTCCTGTCCACTTCCAAATCCAGGCCGGTCAATCCTATCACATCCCCCTCGTCTGTTCCCCCTGGGCCTACAGCACCTACCGCGGCAGTTGATCCCCATGTCCTCAACCACCGCCATCACCCGTCTCGAGTCCCTCGCCCGACTCTCCGACCACCCCGGTCATCTCACCCGCTCCTTCCTCTCCCCCGCCAGTCGCCAAGCCGCCGACCTCCTCCTCTCCTGGATGCGCGACCTCGGCCTCCAAACCAGCCACGCTCCCGATGGCACTCTCCGCGGCATCCTCCCCGGCTCCAACCCCTCCGCCCCCCCGCTCCTCCTCGGCTCTCACTACGACACCGTCATCGACGCCGGCAAATACGATGGCCCCCTCGGCATCCTCTCCGCCCTCGCCGCCCTTGAATCCCTCGCTCAACAAAACATCACCCTCCCCTGCCCCGTCCATGTCCTCGCGTTCTCCGATGAAGAAGGCGTCCGCTTCCAAACCACCTACCTCGGCTCCCGCTCCATCCTGGCCCCGCTCGATGAAAAAACCTTAGCCGCCACGGACATCAACGGCATCACCCTCGCCTCCGCCCTCGCCACTGAAGGCTGGCACCAAAACGCCACCCCCATCCACTACCCGCCGCAAAGCCCACGTGGCTACGTCGAACTCCACATCGAGCAAGGTCGCGTCCTCGAACAACTCAACCAACCCGCTGCCACCGTCTCCACCATCGCCGGCCAAACCCGCCTCGCCATCACCCTCACCGGCCACGCCGACCACGCCGGCACCACGCCCATGCCCCTCCGCCGCGATGCCCTCACCGGCGCGGCCGAATGCATCCTCAGCGCCGAATCCCTCGCACGCTCCCATCCCCCCGCTGTCATCACCGTTGGCAAAATCGCCGTCCACCCCGGCGCCTCCAATTCCATCCCCCAAAGTGCCAACTTCACCATCGATCTCCGCCACCCCGAAGACGAAGAACGCCACGCCCTCACCACCGAACTCCAGGAACGCTTCCACACCATCACCGATCAACGAAACCTGACCCTCGATTGGAATCTTGTCCAGGAATCCCCCGCCACCCCCTGCGATCCCACCCTCACCACCCGCCTCCTCGATTCACTCGAAACCATCACCGGCTTCCGCGAATCCATAATCAGCGGTGCCGGTCACGATGGCGTCGCCCTCGCCCCCGCCATGCCCATCGCCATGCTCTTCATCCGTTGCCGCGACGGCCTCTCCCATCACCCCGACGAATACGCCTCGCCCGAAGACATCGACACCGGCATCCAAATCCTCACCCACTTCCTCAAAGCCTTCACCGCATGAGCGACTTCGACCTCATCCTCCACTCGCGTCATCCCGATGGCACCCCGGTCACTCTCGGCATCACCGACGGCCTCATCCAAGCCATCGCCGAAGACCTCCCCGGTTCCGCCACCGAAGAAATCGATCACACCCACGGCTTCATCCTCCCCGGTTGGATCGATTCCCATGTCCACTTCAACGAACCCGGTCGAACCGATTGGGAAGGCCTCACCACCGGCTCCCGCGCCCTCGCCGCTGGCGGCGGCACCGCCTTCTTCGACATGCCTCTGAACTCCTCCCCTCCCGTCCTCAATGTCGAAGCCTTCGAAGCCAAACGCACCCTCGCCGAACAAAAAGCCTGCACCGACTTCGCTCTCTGGGGCGGCCTCACTCCCGATTCGCTCGACCACCTCGAAGCCCTCGCCGACTGCGGTTCCATCGGCTTCAAAGCCTTCATGTGCCCCTCCGGTCTCGACGAATTCATTCACGCCGGTGCCGCCACCCTCCGAGCCGGCATGAAAAAAGCCGCCGCCATCAACCTCCCCGTCGCCGTCCACGCCGAACTCGATCCCACCACCCGCCCCCCCGGTCACGACATGGCCGCCTGGCTCGCCTCCCGCCCCATCCAACTCGAACTCGACGCCATCACGCTCGCTCTCGAACTCGCCGGTGAAACCGGCTGCGCCCTTCACATCGTCCACGTCTCCAACCCCGAAGGCATCGACCTCATCAACGCCGCCAAAAAACAAGGCATCAACGTCACCGTCGAAACCTGCCCCCACTACCTCCTCCTTTCCGACACCGACGCCATCCGCATCGGCGCCTTCGCCAAATGCGCTCCTCCTCTCCGCCCGCAAGCCACCCTCAACGCCCTCCGCCAAAAACTCCTCGCTGGCGAGATCGACACCCTCGGTTCCGACCACTCCCCCTCCTCGCCTGATCTCAAACAAGGCGATGACTTCTTCGCCATGTGGGGTGGCATCGCCGGCATCCAGCACGCCCTCCCTCTCCTCCTCGATCACGACCTCGCCCCCGCTCCTCTCCTCTCCAGCAACGTCGCCAAACGCTTCCGCCTCGCCAACAAAGGCGGCCTCACCCTCGGCCACGACGCCGACTTCTGTCTCGTCACCAAAACCCCGCACACCTTCACCCCCGCCGAATCATTGACGCGCCACCCCATCTCCCCCTACCTTAACCAAACCTCCCAGCACCGTATCGAAGCCACCTACCTCCGAGGCCAGCGCATCACCGACCAAACCCGAGGCCACTTCCTCCATCCCACTCTCACCACCAACACACCATGAACCTCTTCGGCCAAACCCGCACTTCCGTTTCCTCCCGTCACGCGCTCATCGCTCCAGATGGCCACGTCCCCTCTCAATTCCCGGGTTGGGAAAACGCCACCGCCTTTGTCATCATCTCACCCGCCATGGGCGCCCAACTTTCGCAAATCCTCATCACCTTCAAAGCCGAGTCCAATCAAGCGCCCTTCCCCGCCGATGCTCACGAGCACGCGCTCTACATCGAGACCGGCTCCTGCCAGGTCACCCTCCCGGATCGCACCCTCGACCTCCCCACCACCTCCTTCCTCTACCTCCCTCCCCACACTCCCTTCACCCTCCACGGCACCTCCGACGCCCGCATCACGCTCTTCCGCAAAATCTACCAACCCCTGCCCGATCTCGCTCCCCCTCCCATCACCCACGGCCTCGCCAGCTGCATCCCCGGTGAACCCTTCCTCGGCTTCGACAACGCCCGCCTGCAGACCCTTCTCCCTCTCGACCCCGCCTTCGATCTCGCCATCAACATCTTCACCTACCAACCCGGCGCGACTCTCCCCTTCGTCGAAACCCACATCATGGAGCACGGTCTGCTCATGCTCCAGGGCCAGGGCATCTACCGCCTCGAAGACGCCTATTACCCTGTCCAGGCAGGCGACGCCATCTGGATGGCTCCCTACTGCCCGCAATGGTTTGTCGCAATGGGCGCGGAACCTGCTTCTTACCTCTACTACAAAGACATTCACCGCCTTCCATGAACAGCGCCCGCCTCTCTGCCGAGATCGATCACCTCGCCCACTTCTCTTCCCATCCCGCTCCGGCAGTCACGCGCATCCTATTCTCCCCCGAAGACTTCGCCGCTCGCACGTGGCTCATTGACCTCGCCACCGACGCCGGTTTCCTCACTCGCAGCGATGCCGTCGGCAATCTCTTCTTCACCTGGCCCGGCTCAAATCCTTTCCTCCCCGCCGTCGCCACCGGCTCCCACATCGACGCCATCCCCAATGCCGGAAAATACGATGGCGTCATCGGTGTCCTCGGTGGCCTCGAAGCCATGCGCTCCCTCCGCGAGTCCGGCCACCAACCCACCCGCTCCATCGAGCTCATCATGTTCACCGCCGAAGAACCCACCCGCTTCGGCATCGGCTGCCTCGGCTCCCGCCTCCTCGCCGGCACTACCTCCCCCGATCAAGCCCACGCCCTGCGCGATCCCAACGGCCGCTCCCTCGACGACCTCTGCCCCTCCTCCGATCCGCTCTCCTCCGTCCTCCTCCAGCCGGGCCACTACAGCGCCTTCATCGAACTCCACATCGAGCAAGGCCCCCACCTCGACGCTACCGGCATCGACATCGGCATCGTCGAAAAAATCGCCGCGCCTGCAGCTTTCCGTCTCACCCTCACCGGCACCGGTGGCCACGCCGGCGCCGTCCTCATGCCCGACCGTCACGACGCCTTCCTCGCCGCTGCCGAAATCGCGCTCGCCGTCGAATCCGCCGCCCTCAACTCCCCCTCACCCGACACCGTCGGCACGGTTGGCAAAGTCGAAGTCCGCCCCGGCGCCATCAACTCCATCCCCAATCACGCCCTCATCGAAATCGACTTCCGCGACACCGACCTCACCACTCGCGATCAAGCCATCGCCGTGATCCAATCCACCGCCGAAAAAATCTGCCACCGCCGCGGCGTCTCCCTCTCCTGGTTGCAAATCAACGCCGACCCGCCCGCCACCTGCGATCCCGCTCTCGTCACCCTCATCGAGTCCGCCACCACCACCCTCGGCTACAGCCACCAGCGCATGATCAGCCGCGCCTACCACGACTCCCTCTTCATGGCCCGCGTCTGCCCCACCTGCATGATCTTCATCCCCTGCGACAAAGGCTACTCCCATCGCCCCGACGAATACAGCTCCCCCGAAGCCATCGCCAAAGGCACCACCCTCCTCGCCGAATCCCTCCGCCAACTCAGCGCCGCATGAACCCCACCATGATCATCAATGGTCAGCTCGTGGAAATCGGTTCCGCCCACCTCCACCAGTCCCTCCTCGACTTCCTCCGCCACACCGGTCGCACCGGCACCAAAATGGGCTGCAACGAGGGCGACTGCGGTGCCTGCACCATCCTCATCCTCGAAAAAGACGGCCCACCCCGCGCCATCAACAGTTGCCTCGCTCTCATGGGCTCCCTCGTCGGCCGCTCCATCCTCACCAGCGAAGGCCTAGCTCAGCCCGACGGCTCCCTCCATCCCGCCCAGCAACTCATGGTCTCCCAGTGCGGTTCCCAATGCGGTTACTGCACCCCCGGCTTCGTCTGCTCCATGGCCGAGTCCACCGCTCGCGGCACTCAAACCAACCCCTCCGCGGTCGCCGATCAACTCTGCGGCAACCTCTGCCGCTGCACCGGCTACCGCCCCATCCGCGAAGCCCTCGCCCTCGCTCCCACCACCCCGCTCCCCACCTGCACCACCCCCGATTCCACCTCCCTCCCCGGCTACCATCGCCCCACCTCCATCGCCGAAGCCCTCGCTCTCAAGGCCCAATTCCCCGACGCACCCTTCATCGCTGGCGCCACCGAACTCGCCGTCCTCATCAACAAACGCCACACCCGCTACCCCGCTCTCATCTCCCTCGAACACATCCCCGAACTCCACCAGATCACTTCCACCGATTCCCACTGGCACATCGGCGCCGCCGTCCCTCTCACCGACCTCGAAACCACCCTGTCAGACGAGTTCCCCGCCCTGCGCTCCATGCTTCGCTGGTTCGCCTCCCGCCAAATCCGCCACCGCGCCACCCTCGGCGGCAACCTCGTCACCGCCTCCCCCATCGGCGACTCCGCTCCCGTCCTGCTCGCTCTCGACGCCTCCGTCATCCTCGCCTCCGCCACCGCCACTCGCGAACTCCCCCTCCACGATTTCTTCACCGGCTATCGCGAAACCGTCCTCCAGCCCGACGAACTCCTCACCACCATCATCCTCCCCCGCACCCTCCCCGGTCGCACCGCTTTCTACAAAGTCTCCAAGCGCCGGGAAATGGACATCTCCACCGTCTCCGCCGCCTTCCGTCTCGCGACCGACGACTCTGGCCTCATCACCGCCGCACGCCTCGCCTACGGCGGTGTCGCCGCCACACCAGCCAGCGCCTTCAAAACCGAAGCCGCCCTCATCGGCACCCCGCTCTCCGACGCCGCCTCCCCCGAAATCCTCGCCCTCCTCGCCAGCGAATTCACCCCCCTCGACGACCTCCGCGGCTCCGCCTCCTACCGCTCCACCCTCATCACCAATCTCTTCCAAAAATACCTCGCTGGCCAAACCGACACCATCCCAACGCCCGTCCCATTCACCTTCGATCAAACAAACAACAACTCCCGTTCCCACGAATCCGCCATCGCCCACGTCACCGGCTCCGCCAGCTACACCGACGACATCGCTCTCAAGTCCGGCACCCTCTCCCTCGCCCTCATTCGCTCCCCGCACGCCCACGCCAACTTCTCCCTCACCGACCTCTCCGCCGCCCTCGCCTCCCCCGGCGTCAAAACGATCCTCACAGCCGCCGACATTCCCGGACTCAACAACACCGGCCCCGCCCGCCACGACGAACCCCTCTTCGCTGTCGACCAAGTCCACTACCACGGCCAACTCATCGCCGCCGTCGTCGCCACCTCGCCCGAAGCCGCTCGCCTCGCCGCCAACCTCGTCGCCATCACCTACGAACCCCTCACACCCATCCTCGGCATCGAACCCGCCATCGCCGCCCAGTCCTTCCACACCGACCCCCACTTCCTCGTTCGCGGCGATATCGATTCCGCCCTGTCCGACTCCCCCCTCCAACTCTCCGGCACCCTCCACATCGGCGGCCAGGAACACTTCTACCTCGAAACCCACGCCGCCAGTGCCACACCCGATGGCGAAGGCGGCGTCTTCATCCAAAGCTCCACCCAGCACCCCAGCGAGGTCCAATCCATCGTTGCCGAAGTCCTCCACCTCGACCGCAATCAAGTCGTTGTCGAATGCCCGCGCATGGGCGGCGGCTTCGGTGGCAAAGAAACTCAAGGCAACGCCTGGGCCGCCCTCACCGCCCTCGCCGCGCTCAAAACGGGCCAACCCGTCAGCATCCAGCTCGACCGCGACGAAGACATCGAATCCACCGGCAAACGCCACCCCTTCTTCGCCCGCTTCACCGTTGGCTTCCATCCCGATGGCAAACTCCACGCCGCCCAGGTCGATCTGTTCTCCGACGGCGGCTGGGCGCTTGATCTCTCCCAACCCGTCAACGACCGCGGCCTCTTCCATCTCGACAACGCCTACTACATCCCCCACGTCCGCTTCCGTGGCCAGGTCTGCAAAACCCACACCACCTCGCACACCGCCTTCCGTGGCTTCGGCGGCCCGCAAGGCATGGTCGTCATCGAAGACATCCTCGCCCGCATCGCCCTCCACTTGCAGCTCCCCGCAGAACTCGTCCGCCAACGCAACTTCTACCACGGCTCCGGCGAAACCAACACCACCCACTACGGCGAGCCCATCGAAGGCAATCGCCTCGACCGCATCTGGACCGAACTCCTCGCCTCCTCCGACTTCGCTCAACGCCAAAGCGACATCGACCACTGGAACACCACCCACCCTCACACCAAACGCGGCCTCGCCATCACCCCCGTCAAATTCGGCATCAGCTTCACCCTCAAACATTACAATCAAGCCGGCGCCCTCGTCCTCATCTACACCGACGGCTCCGTCCAGGTGAACCACGGCGGCACCGAAATGGGCCAGGGCCTCCACACCAAAATCCTCGGCATCGCCATGCGCGAACTCGGCCTCCCCGCCGACCGCATCCGCCTCATGCGCACCCGCACTGACAAAGTCCCCAACACCTCCGCCACCGCCGCCAGCTCCGGCTCCGATCTCAACGGCATGGCCGTCGCCGATGCCTGCTGTCAACTCCGCCAGCGCCTCGCCCCCCTCGCCGCCGCCCAGCTCCATTGCGCCCCCGAAGAAATCCGATTCGCCAACGCCCAACTCATCGCCCCCGACGGCAAAAGCATCCCCTTCAAAGACATCATCGCCAAAGCCTACACCGAGCGCATCCAACTCTCCGCCGCCGGCTTCTACGCCACTCCTGATCTCCAATGGGACTGGCAAGTCGGCAAAGGCAAACCCTTCCACTACTTCGCCTTCGGCGCCGCCGTCAGCGAAGTCGAAATCGATGGCTTCACCGGCATGTCACACATCCGCCGCGCCGACATCCTCCACGATGTCGGCGATTCCCTCAACCCCGCCATCGACCGCGGTCAAATCGAAGGCGGCTATGTCCAAGGCGCCGGCTGGCTCACCTGCGAAGAATTGAAGTGGAACCCCGCTGGCCGACTCCTCACCCACAGCGCCAGCACCTACGCCATCCCCACCATCTCCGACGCCCCCCTCGACTTCCGCGTCGCCCTCCTCCAGCAAGCCACCCAGCCCACCACCATCCACGGCTCCAAAGCCGTCGGCGAACCCCCCCTCATGCTCGCCATCTCCGTCCGCGAAGCCCTCCGCCAAGCCCTCACCGCCTTCAACGCCCCCGCCCAAAACCTCCCCTCCCCCCTCACCCCCGAAACCCTAAAATTCACCATTCGCCCTCTCTCCTAACCCCCGCCCAATCCGCAATCCGCAATCCGCAATCCCCAATCCCCAATCCCCAATCCGCAATCCGCAATCCGCAATCCCATGCTCCCCCCCTTCCCCCACACCCCCGCCCCCTACACCGGCCCCTCCAAAGCCGACCTCCTCGCCCGCCGCAAAGCCGTCCTCAACCAGGGCATCTTCCTCCTCTACAAAGACCCCTTCATGCCCGTCGAAGGCAAAATGCAATACCTCTTCGACGAAACCGGCCGCCGCTACCTCGACTGCTTTGGCGGCATCTGCACCGTCTCCGTCGGCCACTGCCATCCCGAAGTCACCGCCGCCCTTGTCGCCCAAGCCGGCCTCATCCAGCACGCCCCCACCTGCTACCTTCACCCCACCGTCGTCGAATACGCCGAAACCCTCGCCTCCACCTTCCCGGATCCCCTCAACCGCGTCTACTTCGTCAACTCCGGATCCGAAGCCAACGACCTCGCCGTCCTCATGGCCCGCCTCCACACCGGCAACCACGACATCCTCTCCCTGCGCAACTGCTACCACGGCGGCAACGCCGTCGGCATGTCCCTCACCAGTCATCACACCTGGAAATTCCCCATTCCTACCATGCCCGGCTTCCAGCACCTGAAAGCCCCGCACCCCGTCTGGGGCCCCATCCCCTACGACGCCCCCGAAGCCGGCAAGCAATACGCCGAAGAAGTCCTCGACATCATCAAGTTCGGCACCAGTGGCAAAGTCGCCGCCTTCATCGCCGAACCCATGCAAGGCGTCGGCGGCACCGTGCCCTACCCGCCCGACTACCTCACCCACGCCTACGCCCACACCCGCAACGCCGGCGGCGTCTGCATCGCCGATGAAGTCCAAACCGGTTTCGGCCGCACCGGCACCAACTTCTGGGGCTTCCAAAATTATGGTGTCATCCCCGACATCGTCGTCATGGCCAAATCCATCGGCAACGGCTTCCCTCTCGCCGCCGTCGTCACCACCGATGCCATCGCCGAAAAAATGGCCTCTCGCATCCACTTCAACACCTTCGGCGGCGACCCCCTCGCCATGGCTCAAGGCAAAGCCACCCTCGACATCATGCTCCGGGACAACACCATGGCCCACTGCAAAACCATCGGCGACCACCTCATCGCCGGCTTGGAAAAACTCCAAGCCGAGTTCCCCATCATCGGCAGCGTCCGCGGCTCCGGCCTCATCCTCGGCGTCGAATTTGTCCTCGACGGCCAGCCCGCCTCCGCCTTCACCACCGCCTTCTTCGAACGCTGCAAAGACCACCAGCTCATCGTCGGCAAAGGCGGCCTCCACGGCTCCGTCATCCGCATCAAACCCCCCATGTGCATGACCCTCGCCGACGCCAACTTCCTGCTCGCCGTCTTCGACACCGTCCTCTCCGAACTCACCTGATCGCCCCATGACCCCACCGTCATTCGATCCCGCCCCCACCATCGCCGAACTCAAAGAACTCCGCGCGCTCACAGGGGACGAAAACGGCGCCCAGCGTGTCGCCTTCACCCCCACCTGGCGCACTGCCCGCGCCTGGCTCCAGCAAAAAATCGACGCCATCCCCGGCATCGAATCCCACCGCGACCAAGCCGGCAACCTCTGGGCCACCCTCCCCGGCCAATCCGAACGCGCCCTCGTCATCGGCGGTCACATCGACTCCGTCCCCAACGGCGGCTGGCTCGACGGCTGCCTCGGCACCCTAGCCGCCCTCGCCATCCTCCGCCACCTCGCCGCCACCTACCCCGGCGGCCCACCCGTCACCGTTCGCCTCGTCGATTGGGCCGACGAAGAAGGCGCCCGCTTCGGCAAAAGCCTATTCGGCTCCTCCGCCTGCTCCGGCAACCTCAACCTCGCCGAAGCCGCCACCCTCAAAGACAAAGACGGCATCACCCTCCCCGACGCCCTCCGCGCCGAAGGCATCGACTTCGACCACGTCAAAGCCTGCGGCATCGAACTCGCCAACGCCGCCGCTTATCAAGAACTCCACATCGAGCAAGGCCCCATCCTCCTCGACCTCGACCTCCCCCTCGGCACCGTCCTCGGCACCTACGGCGTCGAACGCCACGCCATCCACTTCCACGGCCAGGCCGCCCACTCCGGCAGCACCCCCATGAACCGCCGCAAAGACGCCTTCCTCGCCGCCGCCCGCATGGCCCCAGAAGCCTACGCCATCACCGACCGCGAAGGCGGCGTCTGCACCATCGGATCCTGCAAAACCAAGCCCGGCATCGTCACCAGCGTCGTCGAAGACTGCGAGATCACCCTCGACCAACGCCACCTCGACCCCACCACCCTAGCCCGAATGCTTGCCCAAGCAAAAGACGCCAGCGAACGCTTCGCCACCGAAGCCAAAGCCACCGTCACCTGGCAACGCCTCTGGCACATCGCCCCCGCCCCCTTCCACCCAGACCTCATCGACCTCTGCGACCAGGCCATCTTTGAAACCACCAACACCACCCACCGCCTCCCCTCCGGCCCCCTCCACGACGCCGCCGAAATCGCCATGGCCGGCATCCCCACCATCATGATGTTCGTCCAATCCCTCCACGGCATCAGCCACAACAAAATCGAAGACACCAAAGAAGACCACCTCCAAAAAGCCCTAACCGCCTTCACCCACCTAGCCACCAAAATCATTCCCTGGATCACCAAACCGAAGTGAGTCCCCGGTCGCATTGCCCCCCCTCAAAAATGCGTCGGCTCCCGCCGCAAAAACGCCCCACGCCCCAACGTCCCCACAAACACCCCGTCCCGCACCGCCACTTCCCCGCGCACCGTCACCAAACTCGGCCGCCCCTCCAGTTCGCACCCCTCAAAGCCCGAGTAATCCGTGTTCATCATCTGCGTCTCCACCGAGATCACTCCCCGATACTCCGGATCATACACCACCAAATCCGCGTCACTCCCCACCGCAATCTCCCCCTTGCGCGGATACAATCCAAACAGCTTCGCCGCCACCGTGCTCCCCACCCGTACAAACGTCTGCAAGTCCAACTTCCCCTTCTTAACACCTTCCGTGTAAAGAAGATTCACCCGATCCTCCACACTCGGAATCCCATTCGGAATCGTCGTAAAATTCGCCGGCCCACCTTTCGGCGTGAAATCCGCATTCAACGCCTTGTCCGCCTCAGGGTGCCCCATGTGCTTCTGCGTCTTGAAATCAAACGGCGCATGATCAGTCCCCACCGTGTCAATCGTCCCATCCGCCAGCCCCGCCCACAACACCGGCTGATGCCTCGCCTCCCGAATCGGCGGACTCATCACATACTTCGCCCCTTCAAAATCCGGACGCTCCGCATACGTCTTATCCAGCACCAAATAAGGAATCACCGTCTCCACCCACACCTTCACCCCTCGCGACCTCGCCGCGCTCAACACCGCCACCGCCTCCTCGCAACTCGTGTGCACCACATACACATGTGCGCCCGTCAGCTCCGCAAACGTCATCAAATGATGACATCCCTCCGCCTCCACCTCCACCGGCCGCGACGGCTCATGCCACTCCGGCCCCACCTTCCCCTCAGCCACCAACTTCGCCTGCAACTCACCCACCAACTCCGCATTCTCACAATGCGCCGTCACAATCGCCCCCAACTCCTTCGCCGTCTTCAGCGTCTGATACAACTCATGGTCATCAATCCCAAAAGCCCCCTTGTAAGCCAGGAACACCTTGAACGACGCGATCCCCTCCTCCTCCACCGCCACCTTCAATTTCTCCGCCGTCCCCTCATCAAACCGCGTCACCCCCAAATGAAACGTGTAATCACACGCCGACAACCCCGCCGCCTTGCTCTTCCAAAGCGCCAATGCCTCCAGCGGATCCTCACTCCGCGACGGACAGCACATCTCAATCAACGTCGTCGTCCCACCCACCAAAGCCGCCTTGCTCGCCGACTCATAATCGTCCTTCGCATACGTCCCCATGAACGGCAGATAAATGTGCACATGCGGATCAATGAACCCCGGAAACACATACTTCCCCGTCGCATCCACCACCTCCGCATCCTCCGGCGCCTCCAAATCAAACCCCACCGCCGCAATCGTCTCCCCAACACAAAGCACATCTCCGACAAACGTGTCGTCCGCCGTCACAATCGTCCCATTTCGAATCAGCAAGCTCATAAACTCAAACGCGTGGAATCAAGACTTCACCCAGATATCACCCTCACCAAAACTAAACCAGCGTGTCGTCGTCGTCTTCTGTTTCGTGTAGAACTGCACGCCTTCTTTGCCCTGCATGTGCAGATCCCCAAAGAAGCTCTGATTCCAGCCCGTAAACGGAAAGTAAGCCATCGGCGCCGGCACCCCCACATTCACGCCCACCATCCCCGCTGACACCCGAGTCCGAAACTCCCGTGCTACCTTGCCCGACGTCGTGAACACACACGCCCCATTGCCATAAGATTGCCGATTCGCCGCTGCAATCGCCTCATCCAAAGTCTTCGCCCGCATCACACTCAACACCGGCCCAAAGATTTCCGTCGTCGCAATATCGTTCGAGTAATCCACCCCATCAATGATCGTCGGCCGCACATAAAATCCTCCCGGCGCCTCATCCACCAAGGTGCCACGCCCATCAGCCAACACCTTCCCTCCTTTGGACTCTCCCAGTGAAATCAACTCATTCACCCGGTCTCGATGCGCCGCCGTGATCACCGCCCCCATGTCCGGCTGAACCTCCCCATCCGTCGGCCCCACCTTCATATGCTGAATGATGTCCACCAACCCAGGCAATACCCGTTCCCCAGCCTCCCCCACACACACCGCCACTGACCCCGCCATGCACCGTTCCCCCGCGCACCCAAACGCGCTGTCCCGAAGCGCCGTCGCTGTCGGACCCGGATCCGCATCCGGCAGGATCACCAAAAAATTCTTCGCCCCGCCCGCCGACTGCACCCGCTTCCCATTTTGACACCCCTTCCGGTAAATCTGCTCCGCCACCGCCGTCGATCCCACAAACGAAATCGCCTTGATCTCTGGGTGCTCCAAAATCGCATCCACCACCTCACGCCCGCCATGCACAATGGAAAACACCCCGTCCGGCAATCCCGCCATGCGCATCAACTCCGCAATCCGCTGCATCGTCAAAGGCACCTTCTCCGACGGCTTCAACACAAAGCAATTCCCACAGGCCATCGCCACCGGCCACATCCACATCGGCACCAACGCCGGGAAGTTAAACGGACAAATCCCCGCCACCACACCCAGCGGCACCCGGTCCGTGTGACAATCAATCCCTCGCGCAATGTTCTCCAAACTCTCCCCCATCATCAGCGACGGCACCCCGCACGCATACTCCAACACTTCAATGCCCCGCCTCAAATCCCCCTTCGCTTCGATCAACGTCTTGCCATGCTCACGCGATATCCCGCGTGCCAACGACTCAAACTCCGCTTCCAACAATCCCTTCAACCGAAACATCACCTGCGCCCGCTCATTCGGCGGCGTCGCCGCCCAATCCGGAAACGCCTTCAACGCTCCCTGAACCGCCAAATCCACATCCGCAGCCGAACCCAATGGAACGTCCGCAATCGTCTCTCCACGCGACGGATTCATCACCGGCACCGTCTCCGTAGCAGCCGAAAAACACCACTGCCCACCGATCAAGTTAGGAAGCACTTCCATATCAGTTCGTGGCTAGATCGTTGGATTGTTTCACAAACTCATCGCCATCCCAGTCGCCATCCTTCGCTACCGTCTTGGCCTTCGCCGCCTCGCTGTCCTTGAGCTTCCGCTCCGCCTGCAACCGCACCAACTCCGCATGAGTCGTGAAGTAACCCAGACTGTGCCCCTTGAAATCATCCAGCGTCTCAAAGCCCTTCGACTCCATGAACTCCAGCAATTCCTCGCACAACTGCTTCACCATCGGATACCCAAACTTCATCACCCCCGTGCACACCTGCACCGTGTCCCCTCCCAGCAAAATAAACTGCGCCGCATCCCGCCCGGTCTCCACGCCACCCATCGCCGAAACCGTCCTCCCCGGAAACTCCTTCCGGATCATCTGCGCTATTTCCATCACCATCCGCAGCGCGATCGGCTTCACCGCCTTGCTCGAATACCCCCCCGGCGTGCTATACCCCTCCACCGTTGGCTCAGGTCGCAACGTGTCCAAATTCACCCCCATCACCGATCGAATCGTATTGATCGCGCTGATGCCCTCACAACCCGCCAGCAAGGCCGCTCTCGACGGGTCTTCAATATGCGTGATGTTCGGCGTCATCTTCGCCCACACCGGTATCTTCGACACCGCGTTTACCCATTCGCAAACCTCCCCCAGCACCCCCGGATCCTGCCCCATCGCCGCCCCCATCTTCCGCTCCGGCAACCCGTGCGGACACGAGAAATTCAGTTCAAACGCATCCACCCCCGCATCCTGACAGCGCTCCGTGATCTCACACCACGCATCCTTATTGAACTCCTCCATGATCGACGCAATCAAGATCCCCTCAGGATACGCATCCTTGATCTGCTTGAACTCCTCTAGCCACTTGTCAAAACTCCGATCACTGATCAGCTCAATGTTCTCCCACCCAATCACCTCTTTGCCATCTCCCGACTTCAACTTCGCATAACGCGGACTCACGTTGATCACCTTCGTCGAGTCCAAACTGATCGTCTTCGCAATCACCCCGCCCCAGCCCTCTTTGAAGGCACGCATGATCACCTGCAAGTTGGTTCCCGGAGGACCCGATCCAATCACAAAGGGATTCTGCATCACAAGGCCATCGACAGTCGTTTTCAGGGTAGGCATGGTTTCTGCTATTTATGAACTTTGGAAATAAATGAGATTCACGAATGAGCACAAACCTTGCCAAGGTGGTCAATCCCACCGGTAACTTTTCCAATCGTTCCTCCTTTCTCTTCCTTCCGATCAACCCTTCATTCAGCCAACCATGCCCATCATCCGCCTTTCCGGAACCGTCCTCAACGACCCCGATCAAGAAATCAACCCCGCTCGCGAACTCCGCGCCGACCTCCTCTCCATCCTCTTCCGCGCTGGCTGGAACATCTACAACTCCAATGGCGATCAACGCATCACTCTTGGCAACATCGAAAAGCGCATCATCGAATCCAACGCCTTCCTGTTCACTCCACACCCCAGCCTTGAGGACATGTTCAAGGCCATCTCCATCTTCGTCGGCTACCAAACCCTCGACCCCAATCTCAACTCCAAACCCACGCTCATCCTGAATGGTGACGACTCCTGGAATGGCTTCTTCGATGTCCTCTCCCAGCTCCAACGCCAGGGCACCATCAAACAAAATCATCAGGAGTTCTTGCTCGCCGTCGAATCCGTCGCCGACGTCCTGCCCACCCTGAAGACCGCCGCCACCCGCCCGCCACCTGATGCCGGACGCGAGCGCCACTTCTCCGTCTCCGTCAAAGGCTTCGAAACCCCGCCTCCTTCGAATCTCATCGGCAACGTCTGCGTTTTCTGCTCCGCTTCCATCGAGGAAGAAAGCTACCTCAACGAAGGTTACATCCTCGGCAAACAACTCGCCGAAAACCAACTCGGCTGCGTCTCCGGTGCCGGCAAGTCCGGCATCATGGGCACCGTCGTCCGCGGCAGCGTCGATGCCGGAGGCTACACCGCCGGCTCAAACGTCCCCCACATCATCGAACTCGAAGGCCTCCCCGATGGCCTCTCCACTTTCTGGCTGAAACCCGACATCTACACCCGCATGGAGATCATGATCGAGCACTCCGATGCCTTCGTCATCATGCCAGGCGGATCCGGCACCATGCAGGAACTCCTCGCCCTGCTCATCTTCCGCAGCCAGAACGACCCCCTCATGGACGGCAAACCCATCGTCATCTTCAACCGCCCCATGCCCGACGGCTCCGGCTTCTGGGACTCCCTCGTCACCCTCCTTCACAGCCATGGCCGCGGCGACTCCTGCATCGTCGTCTCCGATATCAACGATGTCATCCCCGCCCTGCTCCCTCTCCTAACTCCCGTCCCCGCTTGACCTCATGGACCTTTTCCTTCAAGCCGCCATCGAAGAAGCCCAAAAAGGCCTCGCCTCCGGTGGCATCCCCATTGGTTCCGTCCTCGTCTGCGATGACACCATCATCGGTCGCGGCCACAACCAGCGCGTCCAGCACGGCTCGGTCATCCACCACGCCGAAATGAATTGCCTCGAAAACGCCGGCCGCCTCACCGCCGACGTCTACGCCCGCTGCACCCTCTACTCCACCCTCTCCCCCTGCCCCATGTGCTCGGGCGCCGCGCTCCTCTACAAAATCCCAAAAATCATCGTCGGCGAAAACATCACCTTCCAAGGCCCCGAAGCCTACGTCCGCTCCCAAGGCGTCGACCTCACCATCCTCCAGGACCCCACCTGCATTCAACTGATGAAGGACTTCATCGCCAATCACCCCAGCCTCTGGAACGAAGACATCGGTGTGGAGGACTAGTTCACCGTCTTCAACCACCGAATCGCTTCGGTCCTAAACGCCTCATCCGGCAGCGCCTGCTTCCGCGCCCACTCATAGAACCGCCGATGCGTCTCCCAGATCGGTTGCTTCTCGTTCTTTTCATCGATCATCCAAAATCCACCCGGCTTCTCCGTCGTCCCCTCGTTGTCATAGAGCTCCCAGTAGAGCACAAACGGACACCCCCACTCCAGCCCGGCAATCATCGCCTCAATACTCTTCTTGTTCTGTTCCTCAGGCGTGTACCGTCTTGCCGGAAAGCCATACTCGCCAATGAAGACACGCTTGCCCGCAATGCCAGGCTTCGGCTTCAACTTGGACTCAATGTGATTCATCGCCGCAAACAAATCCTCCCGAATCTCCTTCTGCAAACTGTCGTAACAAGAGTAGCTGACGTAGTCCACATCCACCTGCGGTAAAATGTCATTCGTGATGCACTGCCCCCCCTTCAAAAAAGGCAGCACCAAGTTCACCTCCGTGTAATGCCATAGCCACACCCGCTCATGCGCTGTGTCACGCTTCGCATCATCAATCGCCTGCTGCCGCACCTTCAACCAGGCCACAAAGTTCGCCTCATACCCCTCCGGAAATCCCTGCTTCGGATCAAAATGCGGCCTCAAGTGCCAATCCCCCTCCCAATGCCCCAAATAAAAACTCTTGCCCGTCCCACGGTAAGTCCGCAGCAAATGACACGCAAAGTCATACATCTCCCGATACTCCAACTCCCGCTCTGCCACCTTAAAAGTGCCCGCACTCCCCCTCGACGTAAAGGGATACGCCCAAATCAAAAAATGCGTGAAAGGCATGTCCAACACCGCCCGATGCGCCGGCTCTCGACTCGCAACCTCAGTCAATGTCTTCAAAGACTCGTCACGCTCCAAAACATTCGCCTTGGTCTTCCCAAACGACGCCTGCTTCGAGATCGAAAACTTCATGATCCCCGACCCCAACTCCGCAATCAACTTCGCACTCTCCAGCAAAGGCGCCTCGTCAGTGAATTGATACCGCCCCCCGATCGCCTGTGTCCCAAGAATCGCGTGAGACGGCGGTTGCTCGTCAGCCGACAGACCACAAAACGGAAACAAACAAAAAATGGACGAGAAGACTCGATACATCGGTTCTAAAGCCTGAGACCATATTGGTACATTTTCAATCGCCCGTTTCCCCCGAACAAATCAGCAGCACGATTTCATCAATGATCATCCTCTAGTGTTTCACAGATGCACCGCTCTTGTCCTCAACAAACTTCAGCAGCAGCGGGAATGATGGCTCCGGCATATTCCCATGATCAAATCCATCCATCTCATGCAGCGTTGTCTCAGCATGCCCGGCGAGCATCATCCGCCAAAAGTAGGCGCACTCTTCGTAACGGCCCATGAGTTCCTTCTCCCGATCGCCCGTAATGAGCAGGATCGGAGGCGCCTCTCGACGCACATGAAACAATGGCGCAAACGCATCTATGATCGGCTGCGTTTCCTCAATGCCGCGCTCCTCCCGAATCGTGAAATGCGTGATCACCTGGGGACTCAGCGGAATCAAACCCGCAATTCGATCCGCATCCACTTCGTGTTTCGCCAGCCACTTTTTGTCGAGCCCGCACATCAGACTCAAGTAAGCGCCCGCACTGTGCCCGCTGACAAAAACCCGATCCGGATCTCCCCCAAACTCCGCAATATGCTTGAAGGTCCAAGCGATAGCAGCTGCCGCATCCTCAATGAACACCGGCGATTTCACCTCCGGACTGAGACGATAATTCACAGCCACTACAGCCACACCTTGATTGCGTAGAGGCAGCGGGACGACCCGCTCTCCATGGGTCAGCCCGCCCCCATGAAACCAAATCACCGTGGCAAACGAGCGCTTTTTCGCAGGCGCGTAAACATCAAGTCTGCATCGTTGCTTCTGCCCGTCAGAGAGGCCCTTCTCTTCCCGATAAAGAAGATCCGTCGTGAGATGGTAATTCAAGTCCGTCAATGCCTTACCCAACTCCAGACTGACTTCCGAGAGCATGGCTTCCGCCTCCCTGTTCCGGGAGGCAAAGAGCATCTCGGCAACCCGATCAAGTTTCGCGACATCACCACCCCGTTTGCGGAGCTGATACAGCATCACCGGCAGTCGCAGATCCGCCTTGCTGCCGCATCGAGGTAGGGCCTCAAGGCATCGATACCCGTTGTTGCGAGTCGGCTCAATCACTGTCCCCTCCCCATAGTCATTCCATGTCGCTATTTGAATGATCGGCGCCTTGCTCTTCAGGGCGAGTTCAAGCGATTCTGCCAAGGTCTTGCCATCACGCGCCGCAATGCTGCCGTAGCTATCGCGCACACCCGCTTGTTTGTAGATGTCTTTGAAACCCGGAAAAGCAGTCGCAATCAGCTTTTCTTCCCGTTCATAAATCAGCTTGAGCTCCTTCGTCCATTGCGCCGGCGAAACTGACTTGCCACCACTGACCGGCGGCCAGGCAAACACACCCTCCAGGCCGTTCGCCTTCGCAAGATGTGGCAAGCCGAAAACCACCGGCTTGGTCTTCAGATCAAACTTCCACTTCAAATGCTGCGGTCCAAAAACCATACAGACCGGACGCCCTTCGTGCATCACGTAACTCGCATCGCCAAACCAGTTCTCCTGCGCCCACTCAAGATCGCGCTGCGCCTGCATCACGTCTTCACCGTTCTTCAGCGTCTTAACCGCCTGATCCTCGTAGCAGATGGCAAACTTCAAGCCCGCCTTCTTGAGCCACGGAATCAGCTTCTGCGTATTCCGATGATTCACTGCATGGTCATGGATCTTGCTGGTACCATACCAGTCAATGATGACCCCATCGAGCCCAGCCAGTTTCATCAACAGCACCTGGCACTCCAACGCCTGATCATCCCCCGAATCATAGGGACCAACGAGCGGGTAGTCATACGAGGCAATCTCACGCTGATCGTCCCACTTCTTTTGATCCGGATCAAAATGCCCCATCGTCCAATGCCAGCCCCACTCCCCACTCACCTCCTTCGTGGCATACCAGGGCATGTAGTGAGCCAGAAGGACTTTGTCTTCAGGTTCGGCAGCTCCCAAAGAACTGATCCCCAAGACTAAAGTGATGATTCGAAACAACGACATCCTACCTGAACGTCTGCATCTCTCAGATCTTCAAGCCCCGATTCACCTTGCACAGCACAGGATTGAGTCTTGACACTTCACGTCCCGCCTCCCATTTTCGATTCCTCGTTCCCCAAATCAATTCATCCAACCACCAAGTCTTATGTCAATCAAAGTAGGAGTTATCGGAGCCGGCGGCATGTTGCAGTATCACGCAGCAGGATTCCGTCAAGCTGGCGCGGAAATCGTTGCCGTCGCTGACGCAGCCCCTGGCGCTGCCGCCAAAGCCGCTGAGAAATACGGCATCGCCAAGTCGTATGAGTCCGTCGAGGCCATGCTCAAAGGCAGCCCGGAGATCAAGGCCGTCAGCGTCATCGTTCCCAACAAGTTTCACAAGCCTTTGACCATTCAATGCCTCAAAGCGGGCAAACACGTCTTCTCCGAGAAACCCCCGGCGCTGAACGCCAAAGAAGTGAAGGAAATCATCGTGGCAGCCAAAAAGGCAGGCAAGAAGGTGCTCTTCAACTTCAACAACCGCGCCCGGCCCGAGTCCCAGGCAATGATGACCTACATCAAACAAGGCGCCGTCGGCATCATCAACTCCGCTCAGGCCAAATGGATCCGCCGCACTGGCATCCCAGGCTTCGGAGGCTGGTTCACCACCAAGGCTCTCTCCGGTGGCGGCCCGCTCATCGACCTCCTG
>JAIYDW010000115.1 GCA_027487315.1 Verrucomicrobiaceae bacterium
GAAGTTTGAGCAGGTGGAGTTTGAGCCGGATTTGCATGGCCGGGTAGAAGATGAAGCGGATGAGCCGCCGCCGAGGGTGGACAGTGTGACGTTGCAACGCGCGCTGGATCAGATGGATCCGCTATATCGTGCGCCATTGGTTTTGTTTTATCTGAAAGAGTTGTCTTATCGCGACATCGCGGAGGCGCTGAACATTCCGATTGGGACGGTGATGTCCCGGTTGTCACGAGCGAAAGATTCTTTGAGGAGCCTGCTTCGAACGATCGAAGACCAGGCTGAATCCAACATCATTCCCAATTCCTTCTGAGCATGAACCGACAACAAGCCATACTGGAACTCGACGCGACGACGTTACGGCCACAGGACGCTTCTGAGGAGGCGCTGGAGATTGCGCGGAAGGATGCGGCGTTGCGGGCGTGGCTGGCGAAGCGCACGGCTTTTGACGAGCAGGTGGCGGATGTGAGTTCGACCGGAGTGGAGGTTCCAGATGCGGCGATTTTTACCGAGCCGCCATGACACGTGAAGAGGCCAAGTTAGAGCTGCAGGCAGCGACACTCCGACCGCAGGATGTGTCGGAGGAGGTGCGTGGGATGATGGAGAAGGATGAGGATTTGAAGCGATGGTTTCAGGAGCAGGTGACGTTTGATGAGGAGGTGGCGGCGTTGATGGAGCAGGCGGTGGTGATTCCTGTGGGATTGCGTGATCGGCTGGTGAAGGGATCTGAACGGAGAGGGGGCAAGAACGGGATTTGGCTGAGGTCGGGGGTGGTGGCGGCGTTGGCGGCGTGTGTGGCGCTGGGGTGGGCGCTGTTTTGGCCGGATGCGTCCCATTTGGAGGCTTGGGAGGCGGAGTCGCTGGTGGCGATCGCGAAGGTGAATTATGGGTTGTCGCGATTGGATACGCGTGCGGAGAGTTTGGAGGTGGTGAAGGCGATTCTGGAGAAGGGCGGTTCGGTGAGTCCACTGCGGGTGCCGGATTCGCTGAGTCAGTTGGCGACTTATGGGTGCAAGCGGGTGCGGATTGGGGGGAGGCCGGCGACGATTGTTTGTTTCAAGCTGCCTGCGGGCGGGGAGGCGCATTTGGTGGTGCTGGAGAGTGCGGGGTTGGGACCCGGGGTGCCGGAGGGGCGGGCGAAGTTTGAGAAGCGGAAGAACTGGAGTTTGGCGAGTTGGAGTGACGGGGGGCAGACGTACCTTTTGGCGACGACGGCGGGGGAGGAGGAGTTGAGGCGGTTGATGGGGGAGGCTTGAGGGGTTTCGCGGTGTCGCGGCGGCTAAGATCGTTCGATTTGGATTGAGCCGGAGGGTGTCGAGTCCTTCGTTTGAGAAATGAATTGGAATAATGGAGGTAGTTGGCGGTTCGTATGGAGCCGGGCGCGTGGCAGGCGTTTTGCTTGCGCGGTCGGTGGATCCGAATCCTTTGCCTGAGAATACACTATGACACGGTCCATTACAGAAGCAGACATTCCATCCATCTCGAGAGTTGCTGGTGAATGCGGTCTATTCACGGCTGATCAGCTTGCGCTTGTTCACGAGATGGTGACTTCAGCACTGGCGGATCCGAGCTCTGGAGCGCCGTTTTGGTTGGTGGCAGACGAGGCGGAAGTTGTCGCTATCGCTTATGTGGAGCCTGAGCGGATGACGGATGGGACTTGGAACATCCAACTGATTGCGGTATCGCCTGAATCTCAGAGGGGAGGGATCGGGCGTCGGTTGCTGGCAGACGTGGAGGAGCATCTCTGCCAACGTGGGGCGCGTGTGGTGCTGGTGGAGACGTCAGGCACGGAGGATTTCGACTTTGTTCGTGCCTTTTATGCGAGTAGCGGTTTCACGGAAGAAGCCCGGATTCGTGAATTCTATGCGGCAGGTGTGGATAAGATCACGTATCGAAAGAGCCTGAGCTAGATCCTGGTGCCAAGTTCGATGGGGTGAGTGCAGCAGGAAGCTGGGAGGGAGGCTCCGTGCGAGTTATTTGTGGGGTCGAATCGTTAGCGGCGGAGAGTGGTGAGGAGTTCGTTGAGTTTGAGGCGGAGTTCTTCGGAGTCGGGGTCGGCGTAGGGGGTGTCGAGGGTGGCGACGGTGTTTGAGTTGGTGCTGGTGGTGGCGATGGCGTCGTCGAGTTGGGCTTGGGAGATTTCTCCAGGTTCTCCCTGCGGGCCTTGGGGGCCTTCGGGGCCTGGGGGGCCGCCGGGGGTGCCGTCGGCGCCTTGGGGGCCTTCGGGGCCGGTGTCGCCCTGGGGGCCTTGTTCGCCTTGGGGGCCTGGGTCGCCAGTGGGGATGTCGAAGTTGAAGTGGAGGGTGTTGCCGTTGATGGTGAGGGTGACTTGTGCGGGGTCGCCGGGGGGGAGGGTGTTGGTGGCGTCGATCTGGGCGTTGGTGAGGGTGGTGATGGCGTCGATGAGGGCTTTTAGGCCGTTGAGTTGGGCGCGCATTTGGGCGGCGTCGGCGGGGGTGTTTTCCTGGGGGAGGGTGGGGTCGAACATGGGGGGTGAAGGGGTAGGTCAATGGATGATTGAGGTGCCGTTTTCGAAAAAAGGGCGACTCGCTAGGCTCAGAGCTTTGCGTGCGACTCTCTGAGGCTTGGCCGCAAGGCTTGAAGGGTGGGGTGCGAGGGTTTTTGGTTGGCGCGCAAGGCTCGGAGGCTTGAGCGCGACGGTTTTTGGCTGGCGTGCAAGTCTCAGAGGCTTGCGCGCGATGGTTTTAGGATTGGGCGCAAGGCTGGGAGGCTGGCGTGCGGGGGTTTTTGGTCCGCGCGCGAGGGTTTGAGCCTCGCGGTCCGCCCTCTGAGCCTTGCGCCGCTCCTAGCCTTAGGGCGTCGGCGGAGTCAGTGCCGGGGCTTTGGGACGCCGGGCGAAACGTGCGCCGATTTGGGTTCGGAGGGCATCCAGGCCGGCACCTGCGCCGATGGCTTTTAGGATGCCGTAGAGGGTGAGGGAGAAGACCATGATGTCGCTGCCGAGGGCGACGGCTGAGTCATCTGCCTTTTCCGTGAGTGCGGTGAGGCGGGCGAGGCGCGGGCGGAGCTTGTCGAGGTCCGCGAGATCTGTCTCCTCTGTGGTGAGGTCGGCAGCGGCGTCGGCGGGGTGCTTGACGATGTTGAGGCGTCCTGTGACGAGGGCTTGGCGGCAAAAGGCTTCGCTTTTGTCGCCCATCTTGGTGAGGCGGCTGCGCTGTTCGACGGTGAGGTCGAGCAGTTTGGCGCCGAGTTTGTCTTCGAGGGTGGTGAGGGCACCATCAATCGCGGTCCAATCCGCGTCCGTGATGCCCAGAGTGATGAGGTCTTGAGTCATGGTGGTAGGTTGGGTTACCGTCCCATTCCACACGGCCCCCGGTGCGTTCCACACCAGATTACTCGACCATGTTAATGGTTGCGGCATGTGGGTGGATTTTGCCTGAACGGGGTGTTTTTCGGCAAGATTTTTTTTCGGGGAAAAAGGCGACAGGGGGATCGCTTTATTTTATGCGAGTGCGGATGATGTTAGGTATTTTAACCCGATTCGGGTGCTTCTCCGGAGTTATCCAACAGTCGATTTAGTCCCGCATTTGCGCAAAAACCGACGTTTTTGTGGCTTTGCGCGCCTAAGTGCGGCAAAAGCAATCCCCTGAATTCAAAATGCCGTCGTAAAGCAACAAATCTGTCGGATATAAAGGTGCTGACAAAACAACATTTTTGTCGATGATCTGGATTGTTAGCGGACTAAAACCGAACAACCAACACACAATAGAAACCACTCCAATGAAACCGCTCCAATGAAACCGCTCAAACAAATCCTCATGCTTGCCTTGGGACTCGCGCTTGCGGGTGTCACCCACGCGCAAACGGCGAAGAAGCCGAACATACTCATCATCTGGGGCGATGATGTCGGTATGTACAACATCAGCGCCTATCATCGCGGCCTGATGGGTGGCAGCACGCCGAACATTGATCGGCTGGCAAAGGAAGGGATGCTGTTCATGGACCACTACGGGCAGGCGTCATGCACGGCGGGTCGTGCGGCGTTTATCACGGGCCAGTATCCAATTCGTGTGGGCCTTGCAACGGTCGGTCTGCCGGGAGCCGAACAGGGGATGAGCGCGAAGGATCCAACGCTGGCGTCACTGCTGAAGCCGCTCGGATATGCAACGGCGCAGTTTGGCAAGAATCACCTCGGCGACCGTGACGAGCATCTGCCGACGAACAACGGCTTCGACGAGTTCATGGGGATTCTTTATCACCTGAATGCGGGGGAATATGAGGAGCAATACGACTTCCCGAAGGACCCGGCGGTAGCGAAGAAGTTCGCGCAACGCGGCGTAATCCATTCGTGGGCGCAGCCGGACGGAACGCAGAAGATTGAAGACAAAGGGCCGTTTGGTCAGGAGCGCCAGCGCACCATTGAGAAGGAGATACTCAAGGAATCGAAACGCTTCATCACCGAAGCTGCGAAGGCAGACAAACCGTTCTTCCTCTGGCACAACACGACGCGGATGCACTACCGCACAAACCTCAGCAAGGAATACGAAGGGAAGAGCGGCTACGGTCTTTACGCCGACGGAATGATGGAGTTGGACGACATCGTTGGTGACCTGCTCAAGACGCTCGATGATCTCGGCATTGCCGACAACACGATGGTGATGTTCGCGACCGACAACGGTGCGGCCTCGAACAGTTGGCCTGACGGCGGCAACCAGCCGTTTCGCGGCGAAAAGGGCGTTGGCGGTTACGAGGGCGGATTCAAGGTGCCCATGGTCGTGAAGTGGCCCGGCGTCATCCCGGCGAACCGCACGACCGCCGAGTTCATGATCATGGAGGACTGGCTGCCGACCATCATGGCACAGCTCGGCCAGCCGGACTTGAAAGAGAAGCTGCTCACCAGCTACCAGGCCGGCAACCGCAGCTATGAAAAGATTCACCTCGACGGCTACGACCAGACCGATCTCATCACCGGCAAGGGCAAGTCAAAGCGCAAGGAGTTCTACTACTTCACCGAGACCACGCTGCACGGCGTGCGCTACGGTGACTGGAAGTTCCTTTTCAAGAAGCAGGACAAGTGGTTCAACGGCGTGCAGCAGGACATAATCACTCCGCTGGTAACGAACCTGAAACTCGACCCCTTCGAGCGCTTCCACGAGGCGCGTGGCTTCGACGAATGGCAGGAAAACCGCGCGTGGACCTATGCCCCGGCCTTTGCCCAGGTTGGCGAGCTGATCAAGTCGCTGAAGGAGTATCCACCTCGCATGGAGAGCCTTGACTTTGACATTGACGGAGCCATGAAGTCACTGACTCCCAAAGGGCAATGATGAATTCTGGGGACGTGAGTTGCCAAGCTAACAGGTCGCTACTGGACAACGGATGGGGCGGCCTTGTTCACGGAGCGTCGAGTAGTTCGGGCGTCATCCCTGCTATCGACGCTCCCTCTCGCCCCATCTGTGCCAGAGCTAGACGTTAGGCGGCGCTTGCGAAAACAGTCTCAAAACAATTTCCCTCAGGCATCATAACGAGTAAGATCCAATACCAGAAACCAACAACCAATATGGACGAAACAACCAAAATCCTGAGCGAAGCTTCTGAAGCGAAGTCCAGATTTAGAAAGCATTATACAGGTGCTGGAATCGGTGTTGGTATTCCCTTAGGCGTCGCGCTAGGGGCGGCATTTGACCAAGTCGGACTAGGCGTTGCATTGGGCACCGCGTTTGGTGCGGCAATGGATGGTGTGTCGCATTGGCGGAACAAGGACACGAAAAGGCGCGATGACTGACTCCCATGTCACGGGGGAAACATCAATCGCCTAGTCCGAATGACCGTAACGCCTAACCATGCGCTGCAGCGAACCCGGCCATCGCGTCCAGGTTGCAATCGAACGCCCTCGTGGGGGGCGGGTCGCTGAGCTTGGGTCGTTCGGCCAAGAAACAGAGTCACCGCTCATGACTAGACTGCATCGTATCCTGTGGAAACACGCAACACTGTTGTTCTCCGTGTTCATGATCGTTGGGCTTACAGGGATCCTTTGGATCGAGACGCCATACAATGCTCCATTTGTCTGGACGTTGCGCTGGTTAACCCTTCCAGTATTGCTTATTTCCTCGACGCTCGCGTTTACGGGCTGGAGCTACTATCGCTATACGATGGGACTGTCCGCACAACGAACGGTCTTCGGAGCGGTGGCTGTTCCGGCATTTGTTCTTCTTTTTACTGCTGGTTTTGTGAACATCATCAATGCTGCATTTCCCAGAGACTCGTGGATTAGCTTCTCCGGCACAGTGAAGTCTATATGGACTCCACGTCGTGACTTCGAAGACTATCGCGTAACTGTGACCCTTGATGGTGGCGAGGAGCAGAAGTTCTACGTTCGTAGATCCGTTAGACCTCCTCCAAAGACGGGGCAGAGATTTAGCGTGAGAATGAGGTTGGGCCTTCTGGGATTTCCTTTTGAACCCACCTGGCCATTTGAAACCGTTGAGCCACACAAGGCTCAACAGAGCGACCAAAGGCCGAACAAAACGGATGCAGGCATCGGCTCGAAGGCTATCTGTCGTGTCAGCAACGTGTTGCCACTACCCGCCGGTGGTGCCCGTCGGGTTGTCTTTGACAAGCTATGTCAGTTGATGCGAGTTTCCCTCACACCCTTCGGGCAGCCTTTGGCTGTCTATCTCGCTCCGCTCGGTTCGCTCCATTACCGCTCGCCGTCGCCTGATCCGAAGCGTTCGGCAACACAATCATGACAAGACACTTCCTTCAAGTATGTGATCTGGCGCAGGAAGCTCTGTTTGAACTTTTTGAGCGCGCACAAACATTTGAAGCTGCATTTCACGCCAAGCAAGTGCCGCGCCTACTGGAAGGAAAGAGAGTTGCGCTTTCATTTGAAGACGGAGGTTTCAGGAATCGTGTAGCCTTCGAATTGGGAATCCGTCTCATGGGGGGAGAAGCGGTTTTCGTTCCCGGACGTCCCGGGCAGAAGGAACCAGCCAAGGATATCGCCAAATACCTCAGCAACTGGTTTGATGCGATCGTGATCCGCACGCCAGAATATGGGGTGCTGGAGGAGATCGCGGAGGCTTCGAGTATTCCGGTTATCAACGCCCGGACGCGGTATAATCATCCCTGCGAGATCTTGGGCGACTTGGCGTTTGTTCGAAAGATTAGGGGAGATCTCGATGGCTTGAAGGTGGTGTTTGTCGGGGAAGCCACCAATTTGTGCCATAGTTGGTTCGAGGCGGGTGTCAGTTTGCCAATAGAGGTTGTTCAAGTGTGCCCCCAGGGGTATGAGATTGAGACTAGCACCTACTCCCATTTGAACACGCAAGCTGTTGGCAACCTGCGGATCAGTTACGATCTGGAACAGGAATTAAAGGGTGCGGATGTTGTTTACACAGACTGTTGGCCGGGAAGAACAACCCCAGAGGATGCTGTGAGAATAGGAAAATCATTTTTACCCTATCAGATTACTGCCGCATCGCTCAACCTTGCGCCCACCACTTGTATATTCCTGCCCTGTCCACCGGTCACCCGCGGCGAAGAAGTTTCGGAAGATGCGATGACTTCCCCAAAATGCATGGTTTACGAGGCAAAAGACTATTTGCTTCACGCACAGAACGCATTGCTGGCACTTTATCTCTTATGAAGAAACCCGCCGAACAAGACGCTCCATCCAAAGGCGGGTAACGCTCCTGTTTGAATTCGGGCTTCCCTCCCCGCCGTGGATGAGCTAGACGTTCGCCCAACCTCAATACGTGCCATGAGCATCCTTTCAGACCCCGCCGCCATCGTTCAACGGCAGCTTGATGCCTACAATACCCGCGACGTAGACGCTCTGCTCTCAATCTATGCAGAGGATGCGGAGATGTTTGAGCACCCAGCCACTCTTCTCGCCAGCGGCTCGGCGGCATTGAGGGAGCGTTTCCTCGCTCGGTTCCAGGAACCCAACCTTCATGCACAGTTGCTGAACAGGATTGTGATGGGACAGACAGTGATCGATCACGAAGCGATTACCCGCACCTTTCCCGAGGGACCGGGAACGCTTACCATGATCATGATCTACGAGGTCCGCATGGACAGGATTGCCAGAGCTTGGAGCATCGCCGGGGCCAAGACCCTTGACTGACTCTCGGCTATCACCAGAACCAGCCCATATGACCGAACCCTGCCGAATCAACTGGGCGAACGAGATCACCGCAGCCAATCAGCTATGGCCGGGGAGGTTTCCTCTGAAATCCCAAGCTCTGACACGGCCATAGCTGGTGGCTGGGTCCAAACGTTCGCCTAACAAACCGCACCACTCGCCATGAAAATCGAAGGAATCAGGGGTTGCTTTGAGAAGACGCTTGGATTGTTCTATTTCGCTCGAATGTGCTCGAAGATTCGTCTTCACGCTCAGGGCTTACTGCCGAGCGATTACCAGGATATGCTTGGGCAGGGTTTCGACGGTCGGACATGTCGTTACTTGCGGGTTAGCTACGAGGATGTCAGGTCACAGGTGCTAGCTGGCTTGGCGGATGCTGAGGTTCTTGACTGGTGCTTTACTGCAGGCCGCCGGCTCACCGACGAAGAGGTGCTCATCTACAACAGTTTCATGAGCAAGCGGGGCTGGCATGATGATGAGACCGACGGCTTCATTCCCGAGATGATCAGACAGTATGGGCTTCGAGACGACGGGAGTGTGCTGACAGATTTTGATCTCATCGAGATGGACGAGGGCCGCTGGTATCCTGACATGTGGAGGGATGCCTGGAAGTGAGTAGCCCACACCAACGAACCAAAGGCGAACAAAACGGATGCAGGCCGAAGGCTATCTGTCGTGTCAGCAACGTGTTGCCACCACCCGCCGGTGGTGCCCTTCGGGTTGTCTTTGACAAGCTATGTCAGTTGATGCGAGTTTCCCTCGCACCCTACGGGCAGCCTTTGGCTGTCTATCTCGCTCCGCTCGGTTCGTTCCATTGTCGCTCGCCGTCGGCTGATCCGAGTCGTTCGCCAAACTAACAGCGTCTTTGCGCCCGATCCCCAACACTTAAGCTATGGAAGGACTGACAAGAGAGGACTCGTCGAGGGTCGGCTTTGTGGTGAGTGCACTGATGACTGGTGCGATTGACAGCACCGAAGTGGGAGGGTGGGCTGAGCACGTTTTGAGCAAGTCACAGGACTACCCACCATGGATTATCGATCTCCTGGATTTCCAGGAGGCAGCATTTCACATTTATAGGGTCATCGGATTTGCCCCTTCATCTGGTTTGACTCCTTCCCAGGACAGAGCCCTTGCTGGTATTGCATTGCTTCGAGGCCGAGAGATTGATACTACGGTAATCAGTGTCGCGTCAGCCAAGCGAGCGTTGATTTCTCACCCCGAGATCCTTGCTAGATTTCAGGCAGAGTTTCCGAGCATTGCATTGCCTACGTCTTTGCTTTCTTGACCGTCGGTGGCCACATAATCTTCCTCTCCACATGAATCCACCAAATCAGACTATCGGCCAAACTGGGGCGAACAAAACGGATGCAGACAACGGCTCGAAGGCTATCTGTCGTGTCAGCAACGTGTTGCCACCACCCGCCGGTGGTGCCCTCCGGGTTGTCTTTGACAAGCTATGTCGGTTGATGCGAGTTCCCACTCGCACCCTATGGGCAACCTTTGGCTGTCTATCTCGCTCCGCTCGATTCGTTCCATTGTCGCTCGCCGTCGCCTGATCCGAGACGTTGGCCCAGAAATAGAGTCCCTCGCCAAGCCGCGAGACACAGATTTTTTCTCGACTTCTGACGCTAGATTGATCACGATTGTCACCGTGAAGAAATGCCTTTTTCTCCTGCCGTTGCTGCTAGCTTCTTGTGCCAGTCAGCAAAGACTTCAGATCGCTGCCCTTTCGATTCCATCATCGCCTGGTGCGGTTACGTCCGATCCAAGCGCTCTGATGCGCACTGCGCAGAAGATGGGCGGCAGTGTTCGAGAGTGGTCAGTTCCTGTCGCACCAGACGGGACTTTCGCTCTGAAACGTCAGAAGAAGGATACTTATGTGTCTGCCTATGACCCTCCAACTGCATCGCACCCGACGGCAATTCCGGTTGAATACGACAGCAAGCTACTCGGCGTCGCGGCCACTGGCAGAGTGTCTGCGGCTTCAGATAGTCGTGAGATTCAGATGTCTTTTACTGACTGCCAGAAGACTGGGGTAGTTCACTATGGCAGTGGCGTTGAGCAGCCCGTGTATCGAACCCGATCTGTCGACACCTCTAAAGTCATACTGAGCTCAGAATGGGCAGTTCTCCACGAGATGCCAGCCACCGCCAAAGACCCTGGTCGACACATTCTACTTGTGAAGGCACCGTGAGTCCAATCTGTCTGACACAGCCGAGAGCCAACAAGAGGCCGAACAAAATGGATGCAGGCAACGGCTCGAATGGCATCAGTCTTGTCATCGACGCCTCCCGCTCGCCGTCGCCTGATCCGAAACCGTTCGGCCAACTTCGGAAGCGCCACGTGACATGATACAGGACAAGGCCATCCAGATTACGGAGCGTGAGGGGCTTTGCAGCGTCTCCAGCAACACGAAGTGGGGACGAGTCATTCCGCTGATTCAGGCCATCCCGTGCCACAAGCGTATCAAGTGGATTGATGTCGATGAGCCCACTAGATGGCAGACAGGGCTTTGGATGCCCCATCCTCACTACGTCGAGTCTTCAGGCGGCCCTGAGCAGCTCAAGTTTGTGGAGTATGTCGAGATAGAGCGTTGCGAGCGGAGGCACATGGGGCGACTTGTTCAGTGTGCAGTGCTCGACCATTCCGACACTATCCGGCAGGCATTGGAGCGGGCGCGCGCGGCCTTTACTGAGACGGACAGTTCGTTTCTCATTCTAGGATACACCAGACCAGCTACCCAATCCACATGACCGACATCACCACCGAAACCAAGGGCGAACAAAACGGATGCAGGCAACGGCTCGAAGGCTATCTGTCGTGCTGCGCTTCCAAACAGCTTTTGCTGGAAGGACCGCAGCCATAAAGTCTCGGTTAAGAAATGAAGACGACCCCTTCAGTCTCACGAATCCTTCTTTACGTTCGGGATCCACAGAAGATCGCTGACTTCTACGTGAAGCACTTTGCCTTCGTCCAGAAGCCGCAGGTGCATGAGGATTTGATTGAAGTCACGTTGCCGGGAGGAGCCTTTTCCCTGCTGCTCCACCAGGCATCCAAAGGCCACCGTCTTGGCCAGTCCTGCGTCAAGCTCGTGTTCGATGTGGAAGACATCGAAGCCTACAAGAGGGAGTCGGAAAAGAAGGGTTTGAAGTTTGGCGTGACCTACAAGGGCGAAGGCTACGAGTTCGCGAATGCAAGGGACCCAGCAAAGAATCCGATTCAGATTTCTCGCCGGGCATTCTTGAAATGACAACGAAACCGAACAAAACGGATGCAGGCAACGGCTCGTATGGCATCTGTCGTGTCATCGACGCTTCCCGCTCGCCGTCGCCTGATCCGAAGCGTTCGCCTAACTTCGGTGCGTTATCCCGATTCTCATGCAGTCTGTAATCGAGTCCAATGCTGCACTTCTCCGCAAACTCAACGAGGCGATACACGAGACATTTCGGCATCGCTCTGAGGGACCAGAAGCACATGCTGCTTGGATCCGTGCTTGTAGAGAGTTCCACGACAGATGGGACGAGCTAGCGTTCCCCGGCGGATTGCGATCTGGCCTACATAGGATTGAGTCTGGCGACTTGCAGGCCATCGAGACTGCCATTCGTTATTTGGAGTTGCGACCATTCTACTTCCGAGCCCAATACACCAGAGATGTCTTCACCCGCCTACTCAAGCGACAGACTCTACCAGCCAGACTCCAGAAGCGATTCGATGCCACACGAGAGCGTCTCCGAGCTTGGCGAGAGGCTAAGCGCACGAGAAGCGACAGACTACATGCCTTGGCTCGATCACGCACACAGGAAGCTTACCGCTCAGACACGCCACCAGCATAGTGTCGCCGTCATGACCACCAACCACGACGATTGCCCAACAAAGGCGAACAAAACGGATGCAGGCAACGGCTCGAAGGCTATCTGTCGTGTCAGCAACGTGTTGCCACCACCCGCCGGTGGTGCCCTTCGGGTTGTCTTTGACAAGCTATGTCACTCCGTTCCA
>JAIYDW010000119.1 GCA_027487315.1 Verrucomicrobiaceae bacterium
AATGCTCGTGTGGTTGGGTCCTCGGGAGCAAATGGAAGTTTTAGCACGCTGCCAACCGCAGGTGGCCCAGGCGAGGGGGGGGCCATCCACAACGCTGGTAATCTCACGGTCACCAACTGCGTGTTTGAGTCATGCAAGGCCAGAGGTGGGGAAGGGGGTAGCGGTGCCCAGTTTACCAACCAGGGGGGGCAACCTGCTGGTGCGGCCCGCGGCGGTGCGATCTTCAGCAATGGCACGAGCTTGACGGTGACGAGCTGCTTGTTCACGGGCAATGATGCGACGGGTGGCAACGGCGGCCGGGGCTCAAGTGATACCCAAGGTGGGCAGTTCTCTTTTGGGGGTGGCGGTGGCACCGGTGGCGCGGCTCAAGGCGCGGCCATTTATGTGGCGGCGGGCACGACCTCCATCACGCGCTCGACTTTCTCGGGCCAGACCGTCAATGGGGGTTCTGGCGGTGCCGGTGGCCAGTTTTCCAACACCGGCGGGTCTGGCACCAATCCCGGGGGCGCAGGTGCCAACGCCGAAGGCGGTGCCATTTATGCGGCGCCTGCGCTGAGCCTGATTCACTGCACGGTCGCGAATGGAATTTGCCGGGCTGGGACGGGTGGTTCTTCTGGCTCTGGCCTCTTTGCAGCCTCCGGTGTGGCCGCCGGTGGCGGAGTGTTTGGCGCTGGCACCGTGACAATCGGCAATACGCTGGTGGCCACAAATCGAGTGGCTGTCGGATTCAACATCCTAACCAATGCAGACGTTTCCGGGGCGTTTGCCTCGCAGGGTTACAACTTGATCGGGGCCTTGCCGGGCGGAGTCGCGGGCTTCACCGGTGCCACCGAACTGACCGGCACCACCGCCCTTCCGCTGGATCCCAGAATACCCTTTTCGCCAGCGCCCAATGGTTTTTCCGTGGGATCTCTCCGCTTGCTGCCTGGCAGTCCAGCGGTGGACAAAGGCAGAGCGTTGGGGGGAGCGACGGTGGATCAGAGGGGCTTGGCTCGCAGTGTGGATCTTTCAGACGTGGATTTCCCCAACGCGGTCGGTGGCGACGGCACTGACATCGGAGCTTTTGAGTCGCAGACTTTGCCCAACAGCCAACCGAGCGCTTTTGGCGGCAACTTTTTCGTTGCTACCGCAGGACAGGCGCTGACCGGCATCTCAGTCTTTGCTTCTGATGAGGATTCAGAACCCCTCACACTCCGCATCGTGGGCACAGCGCTGCCTACCGGGCTCACTTTGAACAACGATGGCAGCATCACTGGCACCACTACCGTGGTAGGCTCTGCTGTTTATCAGTTCAAAGCCAATGACGGCAAGGAAGACAGTGAAGTGGCGAGCTTTGAACTCCTGGTCAACGAGGCCCCTTCCCTGGTCGTCAACACCCTCGCCGATGCGGTGTCCAACATCGATGGCGTGACCTCGCTGCGGGAGGCCGTCACCCGCGCTCAGACAGATGGTCTAACCACTCCAGTGACCTTTGACCCCGTCTTCTTCGCAAACCCAAAATCCACCGCCCTTCCGTCCTCTCCGATTTCGATCACGAGTGATGTGGAAATCATCGGCCCCGCGGCTGGAGTCTCACTCACAGGCCTGACGCTGTCCATCAGCGGCGGCACCGTGGCCCTATCCAATCTGACCTTCCGGGGGCAGATGAGCGCACCGTTCATCGACGTCTCGGGCACCACCACTTTAACAGCAACCGGCTGCACCTTCGGCGCTGGACAATTCTTTGTCAGCTTACCGCTGATCAATAACGGCGGCACGGTGACCCTCCGCAACTGCACCGTCGCCGGCAACGACGTCACCAACTCCGGCAGCACCGCCAGTGCTCTCTATCTTGTGACAGGCACGTTGCTGCTAGAGAATTGCACGGTCGCCACAAACATCGGCCAAAATGCCATCGAGATCGCCGGCGGCACCTTTTCCATGGGCAACACCCTGGTGGCGGGCAATACGACTGCCACCGGAGGAGCGGAGGCCAACCAGATCAAGGGCGCCGTCACCAGCCTGGGCTACAACCTCATCGGCGCGGCCCCGAACATGACCCTGACAGGGACAACCACCGGCAATCAGTTGAGCGTCGCCAATGCCTTGCTTGATCCAGAAGGCCTTCAGTTCAACGGTGGGCCAACCCGAACCATCGCGCTTTTGACGGGCAGTCCCGCCATTGATAAAGGCAAGATCGCGGGTGGCGTCACAACGGATCAGCGCGGACGTGGCCGCCCGTTCGACATCAGCACCATCATGAGCGCTTCCGGGGGCGATGGCAGTGACATCGGTGCCTTTGAGATCAGTACCCCTGCCCCTCTAATCTCGGTCCGACAGATCACGGGTCAGAACAATGGCAGCGACGTCTTCGGCCCAGAAATCATCAGTGGAGATAGCGTGGACCCCACTCAAGGATTCACGGTGGAAGTCGGCTCCGAAACCTCGATCTCTTTTGCGGTTCGGAACCGAGGCACCGCACCGCTGCTGCTAACTGGAGCACCTGCCTTCACCATCACGGGCCCTGGCGCTGGTTCGTTTGTCATTGAGGAGTATTCTATTTCCACTCTCGCGCCCGGGGCTTCGACCAGCTTCAAGGTCACCTTTTGGCCTCAAACTCCCGGTTTAAAGACGGCCACATTGTCCATCCCAAGCAATGACGCAGGCAGGTCCAACCTCATCATCCAACTGAGCGGAAGCGCCCAAGAAATGTTTGCCCAGACCCCCGTGCTGATCACCCCCCAGCCGAACAGCGCCATCCAACCCATCTCCAACATAACCTTTAAGCTGCCGGAACCCCCCAAGGCCGGATCGGTCCAACTGCGCTTCCAGTTACAAGTTTCTCCGTTCACCACTTACACTTTCACCCTTCCTGACATTGTGACTTCAGGCATCCACACGACCACGCTGGACACCGTGACAGCGGGCATGGGAGCAGGGCCTTACTATGTCTTTGTCGAATACAAAGACGCCCTTGACCAGGATGCAAGTAGCGTCACCCAGGGTATCACGATCCGCCCCTCGTCTGCCGTCACCACCCTTCGACTGGCCAGTAAAGGCCCCGCACCGGGTGCCGGTGCCCTGCTGCCCGCCGGTGCTACCATCACTAGCATCAACCTGCCCGCCATTGATGACGCTGGCAACATCACCTATGTGGCCAAATGGGCTAACGTGACGCCCAAGGCTTCAGGAACGGGCCTGTTCTTGAACAACAGTTGCTTGGCCATCATCGGTGGATTGTCACCCATTGCTGGCGGCTCCAAATACACCGCCTTCTCCGATCCTGTGATCGACGGCGGCCAGCTCGTTAGCATCGCCAGCCTTTCAGGAGGCATCCCGAAGGCACCCGCAAGAGTGATCGTCACCGCCTTCACTTCACAGCCGAAATCTCCCCTCAACATCGTGGCTACCCTTGGACAAGCCGTCCCTGACGCCACTGGCCAAACACCAACGGGTGGCCCGGTTTTCAGTGCTTTCACGGCTGTTGATGTTCATGCTCGAGTCATCGGCATCTTCGCCAAAGTCTCAGGCGGCACTGGTCTATTGAAAACAACAGCGGGCACGGATGTTGGCCTGTGGATCAAAAATGGCAGCAATCCCTTGGTACAGGCGCTACGTGAAGGCCAGTCGATTGGCGGCAAAGTCGTTGCGACGGTGACCAGCTTTGTTTCTGGAGCACTCTCTGGCGGCCAGGGCCGTGGTTGGGTCACTAAACCCACTGGCACCGGCGGTGCCGTGCTGGCCCTGGTCACCTTTACTGACAAGACCCAGGCTGTGGTCTCAGCCGAGGCAGGAGGCGTGACGACCGTATTCTCCTCTGCCGGAGCACTCAATACCCAGGGAGGCCCCAGTCTCACTGGTGCCAGCTTTGCCACCTACGGCTTCCCGTCTGCCAATGACGCTGACACGAGCACCTTCCTAGCCTCCCTCAAAGTGGGCGCGGCGGGTGTGGTCACGGCCAACGCACGCGGGCTTTTCCTCAGCAATCCTGACGGCAGCTACGCCACTCTGGCGCGTGTCGGCCTCCCTTCCGGCATCTTAGGTTCCAACTTCAGCTTGCTAAGGGACCCCGTGCTGTCCTCGAACAGCGGCGTTGCCTTCCTCGCCACATTGAAAGGAGGAACCGCCACAGGACTCCTCACCACCACCCTCTGGTGGAAGCCTTTTGGCCAGACCCTCCGCGTTTTCGCTCAAGGCGGCAACGAAGCCGCTGGAGTGCCAGGATCTCAATGGAGATCCTTTACCACCCTGGCCATCGCGGGTGGCAACAGTGGCCCCATCTTCACGGCTTCACTCGTCACCGGAAAAGGCGGTGTCACATCCACGACGGACACGGGTGTCTGGGGCTGCGATTACAATGGCAACCCGCGCCTGCTTTTCCGCGAGGGAGACACCATCGGCGGCAAGCGCCTGACCGCCTTCAATCTTCTCAGAAGCACGACAGGAAACATCGGAGTGACCCGCAGTCTCAACGACACCCAACGCATCGTTTGGATCGCCACGTTCAGCGATAAATCCACCGCGCTGATGACTACCGAGACGCCCTAACAGAACAAAAAAGCGGCCCCGTTTCCGAGGCCGCCTTTCAAAGCATCTTGAATTAGACCTTCCACTCTCCGCGATACTCGCGCGTGAGCCACTTGGGATCGCCTCCGCTAACGAAGGTGTGCTCCGTTGGGTTCCACTTCACATTGGCACCGTACCAGTAACCAAAGTTCATCAGGTGGCAGGCAATCGCGCTGCTTGCCCCGACGCCGGCGTGGCAGATGGGTTGCTTGCGGCTCTTCATGCAGTCGATGAAATCAGCGATCTGATCCTTGCTGACGTAAAGTTTGGTCTTGGCGTCTGCCAGATACTCGCGCTCAGCGAGAGCCACTTCACGGTCCACCGAGGTGGCCTTGCCCTTGCCCTTTTCACGAAAGGCAAACTTCTCCTGTCCGCCAAGCGTCACCGCAAATCGTCCGCGTCCGACTTCGACCTCGCCTTCCGAACCATGGAAAGTGCAGCCCATGCTGCCATCCGCATGGGTCAGAACAACACCATTAGCGTAGACCAATTGGCCGCCGCGCTTGGCCGTTTCGTGGTTCGCGGGGGGGCGCACTTCAACTGGGCCGTTTTCATCCATGCCGAGACCCCATTGAGCAATGTCAATGTGGTGCGCACCCCAGTCAGTAATCATGCCACCACCGAATTCCCGGGTCTTGCGCCAAGCTGGGAACACCTTGCTTTCGCCGACAGGGCAAAGCTCATGGTTGAAAGGAACCAGCGGAGCCGGGCCACACCAAAGATTCCAATCAAGACCTTCGGGCGTGGGCTCTTCAGGGAAGGCGTTGGGCCAAGCCGGATCACCGAAGCTCACGGTGATGGTCTTCACTTCCCCAATCACTCCATTGCGCACCAATTCACAGGCCACACGGAATTCCTTGCTGGAGCGTTGCATGGAGCCGGTTTGCAGCACGCGGTTGTGCTTCTTCATGGTCTCCACCACGGAGACAGCTTCGTGAATGTTGTGGGTGAGGGGCTTCTCACAGTAGACATCTTTGCCATGGCTGAGCGCCGAGTTGGTGATGATGGCGTGCCAGTGGTCAGGGGTCGCGATACAAACCGCGTCGATGTCCTCACGCTCAGTGATCTCACGGAAATCATTGACCGCCGCGCAGGGCTTGCCCGTGCCGCCGTTTTTCGCGTAGTGCTCGTCGACCTTGGTTTTGTAAAGATCGCGCCGCATGGCATAGACGTCACAAACCGAGACGACTTCGATTTCGGGGTACTGCAAAAACTTGCTGATCAACCCGTTCATCTGCTTGCCCATGCCGATGAAACCCATGCGGATCCGGCTGGTGGGTGCGGTGTCAGCTGACCAAACACGGCCAGGGAGAATGAACGGAGCCGCTGCAGCACCCGCAGCGGTGGTTAGGAAAGATCGACGATTGGATAGGTTGGTTGTCATAAGGCTGGAAGCTAAAAAACAAGAAAAGAATAACGTAGCCAAGCCAAATTTCATACGTCAAAAGCCCTCTGCCTGCCCTCTCAACTTCGGTTTGCCCGCCAAGTCAGCCGACTTGCGCTTCGATCCCACAACGCTCTAGTCTTCGAATCATGCCGATTCGCACCATTTGCTTCCTCCTTGGTTGGGTTTCCGTCACGCAAGCCGCCGAACCGTATTTTCCACCTCCAGACGCCGAGGGCGGCTGGCGAGAAGCCAAGACCGTGCCATCGGCGCGCGAACTGGCGGGCGTCGACTTAGGCCAATTGGAACCCGCTTACACCATCACCGAGCGGTCAACCGCCCACGGTGGTCTGGTCGTCGTTCGCAAGGGTTACCTGGTGATGGAACGCTACTTTGGCCGTGCCAGCCGAAACGCCAATCCAGATATGGCCTCCACCGGCAAAAGCTTTTGCAGCATTGCCTGCGGCATCATGCTCCATGAGTTCAAGGACAAGGTCCCCCAGGGACTCGATACCAAAGTTTTCACGCAAGCGTTTTTGCCGCAGGCTTTTCCACTCAACGATCCCAGAAAAGCAGGCATCACTTTGGGCCAATTGTTGTGCATGACGGCTGGCTATTGGGGTGAGGGACAGGCGCCGAGCGGTTACATGAAGGGGCAAAAGGTCCAGCCGCTGAAGCCGGTGAAAGGACAGGACATTCGGGACCTCGATCAGTCATCACTGAAGGTGCCTCTTTGGTGCGATCCTGGTGGTGGTTACTCGTATTCCTCTCCATCGCCACACATCGCGAGCATCGTGCTGCGCAACGTGAGCGGCATGGAACTCAAAGACTACATTCACGAGCGCCTCGCAAAGCCCCAGGGCTGGGGAGCCTGGGACTACTGCCTGCATCGCGGTGATTTTGTGATGCCGCATGCCAATGGGGCCGGAAGCACAGCACTTCATGCCACGGACGTGATGCGTTTTGGTTACTGTCTGGCACAAAACGGAACCTGGAAGGGGCAGCAATTGGTGCCAGCTGACTACATCCAAAAATGCCAGACCTGGAGTCCCTACAACGAGCACACCCCGTTCAGCCTCCAATGGGAACACAACGCGGATGGACATGTGGCAGGAGCTCCCAAGGACGCCTTCTGGAAAAGCGGCGCAGGCGGCTTTTGCCTGTACATCGTGCCTTCATTGGATCTGGTAATCTACAAAATGGGGGGTAAGGACGGTCAATACGACCCGTCCTTGACCCGCATCCCGCAGCCCGAGCAGAATCATGATCGCGACACCTGGCAGCCGATTCCAGCCAGTGCCTTCCACGAGGGCACCCTGACGGGCCAAGCCCTTTGGAGGGTGCTCGAAATGTGCTGCGCCGCCGTTCGCATCGATTAAAATGCTCACAGTGTCTTTAAGTAGGCGATCAATTGATCCAATTGTTCAGCGCTCAAGTGCGTGTAGGCAGGCATCGCCGCTGGATAACCCTTGACGATTTTGGCCTGCGAGAGCGAGATGGACTCGCGCAGGTAGGCTTCATCCGCCTTGATTTGGCTGCCGTCGGCGAGCGTCTGGAGACTGTCGAAAATGCCAGCCAATTGCGGGGCCAGCAGGGTCGAGCCGGTCTGGTGACAGGCGGCGCAACCTTGGTTGAGGAAGAGTTTTGAACCCTCGGCAGCCGCCGAAGAAAGGCCCGGTGCGGATTGTCCAGGCAGGTTCAACAGGAGGGCAATGAGCCCGACGGCAGCGATGAAAGTGGCAAACAAGGCCTTGAGCCAATGCTTGAACTGATAGCGCGAATTCATCCAGAATTTGATCGCCATCAAAGACACGATTAGCACAGCCAGAATCGGAACACTGTGGGCGGCGCTGGTGAGCTGTGGGAAGTGACCACTCAGCATCAAAAACAGCACCGGAAAGGTCATGTAGTGGTTGTGCATGGACCGTAGCTTCGCCTGCTTGCCGTATTTGAGGTCATGGGGAAGGCCAGCTTTGAGAGCAACCATGAACTTCTTCTGGTTCTGAATGATGTGAATGAAGACATTGGCCGTCATCAACGTCGCCATCATCGCCCCGATTTGCAGGAAGACCGCACGTCCATTGAAGCACTGGTTGAACAACCAAGCCGCCGTCAGAATCAGCGCAAGGCTCAGCGGAATCGCGATGGCACGCTGTTCCTTCAACTTGGAGCGCCAGATCAGGTCATAGAACAACCATCCGAAGATCAACCCGCCCACACTGAGCGCGATGGCGCTGCTGCCTGTCAGCGGGGATTTGCTGGCATCCAATAAGGCCGATCCCCCATGGGTATAGTAAACCGAAACTAGCAGGAGCACACCACTGATCCATGTCGTGTAGGATTGCCACATGAACCAATGCAGTGGAACTGGAATGCTCTCAGGACGAAGCACCTTTTTTTGCAGGTGGAAAACGCCGCCGCCATGCAGCATGTCGAGATAGCCAAGCAGGTCCTCATTTTCTTTGGGATCGTCACCATTCTTCTTGGGTGGCAGGAGATTCAGCTCCATCCAGGTGAAGAGCAGGGAGTTCCCAATCCACATTATTGCCGCGAGCACATGCACGAACCGGAAAACTATACTCAACCATCCTGCTAATTCTGACTCCATGACCTCAAAAGAGAGCAAAGGGCATACCGGGGGACCCACAATTCATGCGGCGACTTCAAAGACAGTCGCCAAGCGCCAAAAACGCGGCAAGATGTCCTATGGCTGAACTTGGACGCTTCAATACCCTCACCGTATCCCACGGCACCGCTCACGGTGCGTACTTGGATGGAGAAGAGCATGGAGATATCCTCATTCCGACGCGCTACATTCCCTCCGGAACCCAGCTGGGCGACAGTCTTGAAGTCTTTGTTTATCGCGACTCTGAGGATCGAGTGATCGCGACCACCGAACGCCCGTTGGCTCAGGTGGGTGAGTTTGCAACGCTGCAGGTCGTCAGCATCAACCGACAGGTCGGGGCCTTTTTGGATTGGGGTCTACCGAAAGACCTGCTGTTGCCGTTCCGCGAGCAGGAAGAATCCCTTCGTGTGGGCGATCGGGTGCTCGTGCGGCTGTTGGTCGACCCCAAGACAGACCGAATCATCGCCAGTGCTCGCTTGAATCGTCACCTCGAGAAGAAGCCGCCCACCTACAAGCCCGGGCAGAAGGTGAAGCTGATCATCACGCGTGAGACCCCTTTGGGTTACAATGCTCTGGTTGAAGGGGCGCACATGGGCCTGCTGCACCGCGCGCCACTTTCCCCGAAGCTGAGCCCAGGGCAATCGCTGGAAGGATATGTTGCTGCGATGCGCCCAGGCGGAAAGATCGACTTGAGTCTTGATGCGTCCGGTTACCAGCGGGTGGCGCCGCTCACCGATCAGATTCTAGCAAAACTCAAAGCTGCCGGGGGCACCTTGCCGTTTGATGATGAAAGCTCGCCGGATGCCATTCGAGAAGCGTTCGGTGTCAGCAAAAAGGCCTTCAAACAAGCGACAGGAGCCCTGTTCCGCAAGCGCCAGATCGAGTTCATTCGGCCAGGCATTCGCCAGTTGAACGTGGCAGACCCCAAACCGGGGGATTGGCAGCCGAAACCCGCCTCACCACGCCAGCCCAAAGGTCGTTGAAGTCGGTGTTCTTGAGGTTGGGATTCTTTACCGTTTTGACTGCGCCAAAGAATGAATCGTTTGCTAGGCGAAAGATATTTGGGTGTTGAAACGTAGTAAAAATCGACTAAGATAAAAACTTTGCCGCTAGCGCACTAGAACTGCGGGGTTTCTTTCCTGTCGGTTCCATCGTTCGGCTTGTTCTCATGCCAAAGGCACAACCCATGCGAGTCGCCATTGTGGCATTCCATCACCAATCGAACACTTTCGTCGATGGGGAAACGAATCGCATGCATTTTGCTGAGGATTTGCTGGCTTACGGCGATGCAGTGAAGAATCAACTCGGGTGTGCTGCGCACGAGGTGGGTGGTTTTTTCGAGGTTCTTGAGGAGGAAGGGATTCAAGCAGTGCCAGTGTTTGCCGCGCGCGCCTATCCTTTCGGGGTCGTAGAATTCGAGACGTTCGAAGAGTTGGTGGCGACCATTTTGGATGGCTTGAAAGCGGTTGGTCCTGTGGACGGCGTCTTGGCCGCTCCCCATGGCATTGTCGTCTCTGAGAAACACATTGATGGGGATGGCTGGTGGTTGTCTCGCGTTCGGGAGTGGATCGGTCCCGATATTCCCCTGATTGCCGCCCTAGACCTTCACACCAACCTCTCAGCCGAGATGGTGAAAGCAACCGATGCGTTGGTTGCCTATCGGACCAACCCGCACCTGGATCAGCGTGAAACAGGAAAAAAGGCAGCCCGTCTCATGGCCCGGACCTTGCGGGGAGAAGTGACGCCTACCCAGGCGGCCGTGCTCCCACCGATGGCGATCAACATTCAGTGCCAAAACACCTCCGAGGCGCCTCTCAAAGATCTTTATGATTGGGCGTCGATTCTCGATACGGAACCCGCGGTGCTCAGCCAGAGCCTCTTGCTTGGCTTCCCCTATGCCGATGTCGTGAACATGGGCTCGTCCGTTGTGGTGGTGACTGATGGCAATCCAGCTCTAGCCAAAAGATTGGCTGTTGGTCTAGCCGAAGACATGTGGAGCCGACGCGCACAGTTCACTCCTTCATTTTTAGCTCCCCAACACGCTTTGAATCAGGTTCTGCAATGTCAGGGCCGCGTTTTACTTTTGGACATGGGTGACAATGTCGGCGCTGGCGCTCCAGGTCACGGCACGCTTTTGCTGGAGGAACTCCACGCAAGGGCCATTTCACCTTCGTTTGTCTGCCTGCATGATCCTGAATCAGTGAAACAGGCGAATCATGCCGGCGTAGGGGCATCGGTTGAACTCAAACTCGGCAGTGTGAGTGACGGCCTGCACGGCAATGCGGTCAACGCCAAATGCCAAGTGGTCAGCCTGCACGATGGCAAGTTCAAAGAGACCGGGGTCCGTCACGGCGGGTTCATCGATTTTGATCAAGGCCACACCGCAGTGGTGGAGACCGACAGGGGCGTAACTGTCATGTTGACGAGTCGACGCATGCCACCATTCAGCCTGGCACAATTCGAATGCTGCGGACTGGATCCGCGTTCGTTTCGGGTGCTGGTGGCCAAAGGGGTGATCGCCCCTCTGGCAGCCTACGGCCCGGTCGTGAATCGTGTGATCGCAGTCAACACCCCGGGCGTGACCTGTGCGGACATGAAGCAACTTCCCTATCACAACAGGCGCAGGCCGATGTTTCCTTTCGAAACGGACATTCCTTGGGAACCCGTCGTCATCGTTGGACACGAGCGGGGAATCCCCTTGCAGCCCCCCGAAGGTGGTGATACGGGGCCACTCCCGTCTTCAACCACCCCCCTCAGCTTCGCGAAATGACCGCCATTCAACTGCTTCAAGCCATCGGCCCAGCCCTGCAAAACGAGATCATCGGCTACCTTCAAACCGAGCAACGCCCGGCCTACCGTGCCGTCATTCAAAACTTGGCCGCCGCCCGCAAGCTGCGCCCGGTCTATGTGCAGAGTAAAAGCAAAGCCGAACAAGCAGCCTGGTTGCTGGACCAAATGCGCCTCCGCACTAATGAGGAGGTCACCGCTCAGATTCTTCAAATTTGGCTTCTGAAAGGGCAGTCAAAAATGCTCGTCACCTTCCTGGATGCTGCAGGCATCGCACACAACGGTGATGGCGAAGTCGAAGACCTCCCCGAGGATATCTCAGAGGCCAGCGCTGAAGCAGGAATCAAGGCTCTTCTCGCCGATTATCCGGAGAAAAACGTCGCCCTATACCTGCACATGTTCCAGATGCAGAAAGCCGATGGCTTCCCAGGTATCACGGCCGCGATCGAGAACCACTCGGAGCTCAAATTGGCGGCCTGAGGTTTCTTTGAATGCTTTGGGAGGTGAGGAGCGTTAAAGGGCTTCTATGATCCGAGTCGTTTCCCTTCTCACCATCCTCGCCGTTCTGCTGATTGCCCCGCTTTATGCCGCCGACACGCCGGTTTATGAGCTCAGGATCTATGTCTGCAACGAAGGCAAACTCCCGGATCTCTTGAAACGCTTCCGGGATCACACGGTCAAACTGTTTGAAAAGCATGGCATGACCAACATCGGCTACTGGGTGCCAACGAAGAAGGAGGACGGCTCGGAGACCACGCTTATTTATATCCTCAAACACGCCAATCGGGAGGCCGCTAAAGCCTCGTTTGCCGCGTTCGGCAAGGACCCCGAGTGGCAGGCTGCCCGCAAAGCCAGTGAAGAGAACGGCAAAATCCTCGCCAGCCCGCCGGAGTCGATTTTCATGGCGGCCACGGACTACTCACCCGAAGTCGTGGTCGCGGCCAAAGATCCCGTGCGGACCTTCGAACTGCGGATCTACGAAACCCCCGAAGGCAAAATCGCGCCTCTTAATGATCGATTCCGCAATCACACCCTGAAACTCTTTTCCAAGCATGGCATGGAGCACATCGGCTACTGGGAACCCACTGACCCCGACAAAAAGGCCGGTTCGAAACTGATCTACGTGCTGGCTCATCAAAGCGAGGAGGCCGGCCTGAAGTCCTTCGAAGCCTTCCGCGCTGATCCAGAGTGGATCGCCGCCAAAACCGCTTCCGAGACGAAAAACGGTGGCTCCCTGACAATTCCGCAGCCTGATGGCGTCCGCAGCATCTACCTGAAGCCCGTGGACTTTTCAGCGATGCGCTAAACCGCAATCGGCGGTTCAGCCAAACACCGCCAGCATTTCCTCCAGCTTCGACACCTTGGACGCCCAGTCGGCCTCACGGGTGCGATGCTCTTCCAGGACTTTCTCTGGCACCTTGCTAGTGAAATTCTCATCGGCCAACTTGGAACGCACCTTGCCCAACTCGGCGGCCGCTTTTTCCAACTCTTTGCTGACACGAGCGCGTTCGGCATCCACATCGATGACGCCCTCTAGCGGCAGAAACAGCTCTCCTAGCGGCGTGATGGCCGTCGGTGTGCCTTTGGCGGGAGTATAAGCCGCATCCAAATCCAACGGCTCCGCATTCAGCAAGATGCGCAGCACCTCGGTCTCGTGGGCGGGTAGGTCCTGGTTGGGTTTCAACACGAAGCGCACCTTCTTGTTCAGGTTGAAAGTACTCTTCAAACCGCGGCCAAGGTTGACCACTTCATACTTGTCATTGGCGGTTTTCTCGTCCTCGGGAAGGATGCCGAAGTGGGCGAGTTCGTCTGCATCGAGCGGCTTCGGCCAAATGGCGAACATAATGCTTTTGCCGCCTTGGTTGTCAGGAAGGTCGGTGTTGAAGCCCATGCCGTGCCACAGCTCTTCGGTGATGAAGGGCATGAAGGGATGGAACAGACGCAGCGTGTGGCCGAGCACGAAGTCGATGACCGCCAACGTGTTGGCTTTGCGCTTCTCATCGCTGCCTTGCAGCACGGCTTTGCTGGCCTCGATGTACCAGTCGCAGTATTCGCTCCAGAAGAAGCGGTAGAGCGTGGCGGTGGCGTCGCTGAAGCGGTATTCTTCCAAAGCGGTGCTGACTTCGGCGATGGCGGTGTTGAGTCGCAGCAGGATCCATTTGTCGTCGCTGCTGAGCAACGCGGCGCTGATTTCGGTCTCGACCTCGCCGCCTTGCATCTGGCGGAAGCGGGCGGCGTTCCAGAGCTTGGTGCAGAAGTTGCGGCCGAGTTCGACGTTCTTTTCGTCGAAGCAGATGTCCTGGCCCAGCGGGGCACTGCGCATGATGCCGAAGCGCAACGCGTCCGCGCTGTAGCTGGCGATGAGCTCCAGCGGATCGGGCGAATTGCCGAGCGATTTGGACATCTTGCGGCCCTGCTTGTCGCGGATGATGCCGGTGAAATAGACGTTCTTGAACGGCAGCTCGCCCATCCACTCGAAGCCCGCCATGATCATGCGGGCGACC
>JAIYDW010000045.1 GCA_027487315.1 Verrucomicrobiaceae bacterium
TCACGCGTTGACGGGGAAGCCGCCGCATAAGGCGAATACAGCGTCGCTGTCGGAGTTGCGGAGGATCAAGTCGGAGAAGGTCGAGTTGGAGGATACGGGGATGGCGTTTCGGCCGAGGACGGTGGCGGTAGTGAATCGGATGCTGGCGATCTCGCCGGAGAAGCGGCAGGCGAGTTATGAGGCGGTGGTGGAGGAATTGCGGATGGCGGAGCGGTTGTCCGGGGGAGTGACGCGGCTGATGGGGAGCCGGCGCCAGCGGTTTGTGCTGGTGGCGGCTGCTGCGGTGGTGATGGCGTTTGTGGTGGGGTGGCTGGCGCGGAGTACGGGGGAAAGGGCGGTGAAGTCGATCAAGGTGGCGCCGGTGGTGGGGACGGGAGTGGGTGCGGGGACGGGGGTGACCTTAGCGGTTGGGCAGTCGACGGTGGGGGAGCGATTTCGGCAGGGGCGAGACAAGGTGATTCAGGGTGAGGCGGAGGCGGGGCGGGAGATTTTTGAGGGGTTGCTGGGGGAGGGATTGCGGCAGCCGACGCTGAGCTGGGCGCGGGTGCATTTGACGATTTGCGAGATGGAGCTGGGGGATGAGGCAGCGGTGCGGAAGGTGTTGAAGCAATTGGAGGAGGAGGCCGCGGAGTCGGAGAGTGGAGCGGGAGATTTGGACGGGTTCTTCAAGTTGGTGGGGGGGCGGCTGCTTGATCATTGGGGGAGCAAGTTGAAGGTGACGGAGCTGAGGTATCGGCGGGACTCGGAGGAGGTGATGGGGTATCTAATGCACGGGTTAGCGCAGTGGCATTTTGGGGATATGGAGCGGGGGCGGGAGGCGTTGCAGTTTTTCTTTGATTCGATGCCGACCTTGAGGGCGGCGGCGAGTGGTCCAGGGGCGACAGCGGAGTGGATTCCGGAGTATGCGGAGGGCTTGCAGCGGCGTTACGGGCCGGATCTGGAGGTGGCGGAGATGCTGGCGAAGTTTAAGGCTTCAGGGGATGCCAATGCGGTGAAGGGGAGTTTGAAGTTGCTGGAGGAGATGGTGGCGAAGCTGAAGACGCGAGGCAGTTTGCGGGGGATGCTGGAGAAGCGGATTCAGGCGTTGAAGCGGGAGGAGTTGAAGTTGCGGTTGGTGGATCAGAAGAAGGAGATGGATGAGGAGGATGCGCGCCGGAAGCGGGAGCTGGAGCAGTTTGAAGATTTGACACGGTTGCTGCCTTCGCTGGTGCAGGGGCAGGATTACAGTCGGGCGCTGGATGTGCTGGAGAGCATGACGTTTCAGTCGCCGGAAGTGAAGGGGGCGCTGGAGACGAAGCGGTATTTGTATGGTCAGGCGCAGGCTTTTGTGAAGCAGCTGGAGGCGGATGTGAAGGCATCGCCGTGGAGGGGAACGGTGCGGAGGCTGGATGGGGCGTCGGCGGAGGGGGCGGTGACGGCGATCAACGAGGAAGAGCTGACGTTGACGGTGGATCGAGGGACGGTGCCGGTCGCGATGACGGTGGTGTCACCGCAGACGCTGGTGGAGATGGCGACGCACTATGTGGAGGGGGTGACGGATTCGACGGAGTATTACCGGCGACAGGAGCAGCTGGCGGTGTTTGCGCGGGTGACAGGGCTGGACTCGGTGGCGGCGATGATTGCGGCTCCCTTGATGGAGGAGAATCGGGCGTTTCGGATGCGGTGGCTGAAGGTACTGTGAGCCGGAGTTCTGATCGGTTCTCGTCAAGTTTCAGCCGAAGCGGCCGGTGACGTATTCCTGGGTTAGGCGTTCGCGGGGGGTGTCGAAGAGGGACATGGTGGGGCGGTACTCGATGAGGCTGCCGAGGTAAAAGAGGGCGGTCAGGTCGGACACGCGCATGGCTTGCTGCATGTTGTGGGTGACGATGACGACGGTGAAGCGGGATCCAAGGCTGATAATGAGTTCTTCGACTTTGGCGGTGGCAATGGGGTCGAGGGCTGAGCAGGGCTCATCCATGAGGATAATCTCGGGTTTGATGGCGATGGCGCGGGCGATGCAGAGGCGTTGCTGCTGGCCGCCGGAGAGGCCGTAGGCGCTTTGGTCGAGGCGGTCTTTGACTTCGTCCCAAAGAGCGGCGGCACGGAGGCTTTCCTCGACGATTTCCTGGGTCTGTTTGGCGGAGACGGGGCCTTGGAGGGCGAGGCCGTAGGCGACGTTTTCGGCGATCGAGCGGGGGAAGGGATTGGATTTTTGGAAGACCATGCCGACGCGGCGGCGTAGGGAGACGGGGTCGATGCGGGGGCTATGGATGTCTTCGTCGTCGATGAGGATGCGACCGCGGCGGATGCCGGCACCGGGGACGCGGTCGTTCATGCGATTGAAGCAGCGCAGAAGGGTGGATTTGCCGCAACCGGAGGGGCCGATAAAGGCGGTGACCTGGTTGCGAGGGACGGTGAGGTTGATTTGTTTGAGGGTGGGGGTGTCGCCGTAGGAGAAGTCGACGTTTTCGACTTTGATGATGGGGTCGGAAGGGGTGGCGTCGAGTTGATGCGCGGGCACCGGCCTAGCTGAGGCTGAGCTGGGCTCAGGGTTCAGGGGGGCGGGTGTGGGGGAGGACATGAGAGTGGTGACGACGGTGAAAGCCAATGACACGGAAATGTCACCATGCAAGTGACTTGACTGACACAAGGGGGGCTAGACACTGAGAAGGCCGAGGCGGATGGCTTCGGCGGTGGCTTGGGCGCGGTCGTTGACGTTGAGCTTTTGGAGGATGCGGCTGACGTGTTGTTTGACGGTGTCTTCGGCGATGCCGAGGGTGGCGGCGATTTCTTTGTTGGCGTTGCCACGCGTGACGAGAGTGAGGATCTCGAGTTCGCGGGGGGTGATGTCGGGTCGGGTGAGGCGCTCTTGGAGGCGAGCGGCGATGTCGGGGGGGAGGGTTTGGCGACCGGCGGCGACGGTGCGGATGGCTTTGAGGAGATCGGGGCGGGAGGCGGACTTTTGGAGGTAGCCAAGGGCGCCGGCGCGGAGGGCGCGATGGATTTCTTCGTCGCGGGCGAAGGTGGAGAAGATGAGGATGCGTGCGGAAGGGTGGGCGGCGAGGATTTTGAGGGTGGCTTCGATGCCACTGATGCCGGGGAGTTGGAGGTCCATGAGGACGATGTCTGGGAGGTGGGTGGTGTAGGTGGAGAGGGCCTGCTCACCGGAATCGGCTTCGGCGACGATTTCGATGTCGGGTTCGAGGGAGAGAGAGGCGGAGAGGCCGGAGCGGACGACGAAATGGTCGTCGATGAGGAGGAGGCGCATGAGGGATTTTGGAAAGGGTGTTTACGAAAGGGGGAGTGTGAGGTGGAGGGTGGTGCCTTGGGTGGGTGAGGGATGCCAGTGGACAGAGGCTTGGATTTTTTGGGCGCGCTCTTGGATGCCGATTTGGCCGAAGTGGTTTGGGGGTGAAGTGGGCGGTGAGGTGGGGAGGCCAATGCCGTTGTCTGTGATGGTGAGGTGGAGGTGGTGGTCTTTGAGGGAGGTGGTGATGTCGATCTGGGTGGCTTGGGCGTGTTTGAGGGCGTTGGTGAGGGCTTCCTGGGTGATCATGCGGAGGTGATGAACGGTGGGACCGGGGAGCGAGGGAAGGTTGGGGGCAAGGTGCCAGAGGATTTGAGGGCCGGCTTCGGTGGATTGGCGGGAGGCGAGTTCTTGAAGGGTGATGGTGAGGTCGGTGGGGGAGTCGTCTTCGGGTGAGCGGAGATCGGCGACGAGATTGCGGGCTTCAGTTTGGATGCGGGAGACGAGGTGGAGGGAGTTGGTGAGGAGGGAGTCGGCTTTGGGTTCCAGGGGGAGGGAGCCGAGGGCGCCGAGGCGGATGGAAAGGCCGGCGAGTTCTTGTTCGAGGGTGTCGTGGAATTCGCGGGCGATGCGCTGGCGTTCTTCGAGGGCGGCGGATTTGGCGATGCGGGAGCGGAGACTTTCGGTTTGTTGGGTGACGCGACGGCGGAGGAGGGTGATCCAGATGAGAGCGGCGACGACGATGGCGGCGAGAACGGCGATGAGGCTGATGAGGCGTCCGGGGGTCCACCAGGGAGGGGCTTTCAAAATGCGAATGGAGGCGGCGTCTGGAAGGAGGAGGCGTGCAGTGGAAGGAACGACGCGGAAGCCTTGGTCGGCGCTGCTCTCGATCTGGCAGATGCCTGAGAGGGTGACGAGCGTGCCGGGGAGGTGATTTTCGGTGAAGGGACCCTGGAGGTGAGCGTTGAGGAGTTGATTGCCGTCGCGGAGTTGCCAGTCGGTGCCATTGGGAGTGCGGGTCTGGGTGGTGACTTGGGCGGTTAGAGTGACGAGGTCGGAGTCGAGAGAGCTGGGGTTGAGATCGGAGTTGGGTGGGGTGGATTTGGTGAGTTCGGAGAGACGGGTAGGGAGGGGAGAGGGGGCTGGACCGGGGGAGGAGGTGAGGATGAGGGCATCGCGCAGCCGGGCGCTGAAGCCGCTCATTTCGGGGAAGCCGACGAGGTCGAGGAGGTCGCCCGGGCGGAGGGGTTCGGAGGGTGAAAGGGTGAGGCGTGCGGCGAAGGCGATGGGTGGGTCTTGGGAGAGGTCGCGGAGGAAGAGTTGGCCATCGGGGAGGGCGGCGAGGAGTTGGCCTTTGAGGCGGGCGCGGCGGAGGTGGGGACTGGCGTCCTGGGTGGGGCGGAAGCGGAGGAGGTTGAGGGGTGAAGTGGGGGTGATTTCAGCGGGAGGAACGGGAGAAGAGAGGATGTGGATGTCTGACCCGCTGTTGATGAGGAGGTGGGGTTGGACGAGCTGGCGGCGGTCGTTGATGCCACCGGCGGCGAGGCCTTGGATTTCGACGAGGGTGTCGTCCCTGTAGGTGGGGGAAGAGAGTGAAGCATTGAGGCGGACGTCGAGGAGTTGCTGGCCGAGGGCGATGGTGAAGCGAGTGTGTTCGTCGTCGGAGGCGGAGGTGCTGCGGATGACGCCGCGGATGCGGACGAGTTGGTAGTGAAAGCGGCCGGAGTTGAGGTCTTCATAGGTGGCATCCTGGGCGGGAGGTGGCGAGCCGTGGGAGAGGACTTCAACTTGGGTGGCGTTGATGCCGGTGAGGTAGAGGCCTTTGAAGGTGGTGCCGCGGACGTGGACGAGGTCGCCGATGAGAAGGTCAGTGACGCGGGATTGAGTGCGGAAGAAGGTGCCGGCTTCGGAGTCTTGGATGAAGACGGTGGAGGGGTAGGCGATGTGGGCGACGCGAGCTTGGAGGTCGACGGGGAGTTCTTGTTCGGATTGGTCGAGAGGAAGGGAACGGACTGCGGAGGTGGAAGCGAGAGGTGTTTGAGCGAGGGCGGTGCTGGTGAGCGCCAGGATGAAGAGAAGGTGGATGAGCGGCGAAGGCATTACGGATTGTGGAATGCGGACTGCGGGGCGCTGGCTATTCTTCGAGTCGGGCGAGGTAGGTCAAGGAGCGGTCTTCGCCGCGGCGGACAATGACGATGATTTGAGCGCGCTTTTCACCGACGTAGCCGGTGCTGGTGATGCGGCGCACGGCGTCTTCGCTGGTGAGGGTGGCGCGGAGGGCGGCGGCGCGGTCGCCATCGATGCCGAGGAGGCGGAAGGCTTCGCTGTCGGAGATGCGCTGGTCGTCTTCGGTGCCTGCAATGCCGTCGCCGCCGTCACGGCGTGAGATGAAGTTGTCGACGTCGCCTTCATTGGAGCCGGAGACGGCCATCAAGACATCTTTGAAGGCGGTGCGGAGGTCAATGACGCCATCGCCATAGACGGAGAAGTATTCGCGCCAGTCGGGTTTGAGTCGGTCAACGACATTCATGCCGCGGACGAGGAGCATTTCGTCGACGTTGATGAAGCCGAGTTGGCGGGGCATGTCATAGATGCCGAGGGATTCGTAATAGCCGGATTCGGCACCGTTGGGGCGGGGTTCGTTATCGTTGTCCATCCAGTCGGCAAGGGATTCGACAGCGACGGAGGCTTGCTCGGCAGTGAGGCCCCAGTAGACGAAGAGGTTAGAGACGGACTCGCTGAGACGAGAGTCGACGAGGAAATTGATGGGGATGCGGGCGCCTTCGTAGTTGATGACGACATCGAAGCCGCTGTCGGTGCCAATTTTTTGTTTGAGGCAGGTGTCGCCGCGGCGGGTGGAGGGATGAAGGCCGACGGCGAGGCCGCTTTCGGCGAGGTAGAAGGCGCGGAATTCGGCGTTGGCGAGGGTGGCTTCGGAGACGGAATAGCCGATGTATTCGACGACGCCCATGACGGTGAGGGACATGAAGAGGATGGCCCAAATCATGAGCATGAGGGCGGAGGCGCGGGAACGTTTGGGACTTGCGGCCTTCGGCTTATGGATTGCGGATGGAGGTGTCATCGGGAGCCTCCTTGAGGGGTTGGAGTTGAGCCGGTGTTACCGCCTTGGCCGCCACCGCCGCCACCTTGGCCGCGGCCTCCTCCGCCACCACCCCCGCCTTGAGGTGCTGCTGCCGCGGGAGGTGCGGCTGCGGTTGGAGGTGTGCTTGTGGTGGGGGTGCCGGTGCCTTTGGTGATGGCGATGACTGGGACACTGAAGACCATGCGGATGGGGTTGACGCGGTCGCGCATGAGGAGTTGGATTTCGATGAGGTCAGGCCACGTGGATTTGCTCCATTCTTCAAGCCAGGTTTCGTCTTTGAGTTGATAGAAGCGCCATTTGAGGGTGGAGACTTCGGGGAGAAGTGGCATCCAGGTGCGGCCCTGGTCGTCTTGGGCGAGGACGCCGTCGAGTTCTTGATTTTGGGCGACGCCACTGCTGTCGTCAGTGGGTGGGATGAGGTCTTCTCTGGAGATGGAGAGGCTGTACAGCGGGGCGCCTGCTTCATCGACCCGAGCGGCGGCGTCGGGGCGAAGGGCGATGGTGGTGGGGCTGTAGGAGATGGGTTTGATGCCGAAGCCGAAGGTGTTGGGGGCGCCGGTGATGAGGAGTTCTTGTTGATCGGTGGCGTTGGCGTCTGGGAGAGTCAGGGTGAGTGTGGCGGTGCTGGGGAGACTACTGAAGGTTTTGCGGAGGCCATCAAGCAAGCGGTTGATGGAATCGGTCTCGCGCTGAAGTTGTTCGATCTGAGAAGCGGCGCGGACGGAGCCCTGGATGATGGCGAAGAGCGTGCCGGTCATCATGGAGAGGATGGTCAGGGCGACGACGACTTCGATGAGGGTGAAGGCGGGGAGGGGGCTCGCTTTGCGAGCGGAGATAGGAGATGGGAGATGGGAGATGGGGGTGCGGGAGCGCAGGGTCCAAAAGGAGGCAGGCGTTCCGACGGACGCTGAGGATTTTGGGACTGTGGGTGAAGGGATCATTTGTGGCCGGTGAAGTCAGCGTTGTTCGGGTTTGTAGACGTAGAGGCTGACGTTGTCGGTGCGTTCTTCGGTGCCGAAGGTGTAGGAGGCGATGACTTGGAGGTCGTAGAGGTCGGCGAGGGTTTCACCGCGCTGGGTTTTGATGCCGAGTTTTTCCATTTTGCTGGTGTAGGTGACGCCGAGGTTGGGGTCGGTGTAACTGGTGCTCATGTCGGCGAGAGGTTTTTTGCGGAGTTCTTCGATGAAGGAGCGCATGCCGATTTGAATGGCGTTTTCGCGGTTGAGGATGTTTGAGACTTCGACCGAGGAGCTGAGGGATTTGGCGAGGCCGAGGACGGCGATGGCAAAGATGGAAAGGGCGATGATGAGTTCGATGAGGATGTAGGCGCCGCTCGCTGAGCGAGCGAAGATGGGAGATGGAAGATGGGAGATGGGGGACTGAGGTGCGTTCATGGGACTTCGTTATTTGAGGTCGATGACTTCGCGGGTGATGTCGGCGGTGAGGGCGCTGAATTCGATGTGGAAGGAGGCGGTTTCGCGCTGGATGTCGATGGAGAGAGGCTGGCAGATGCCGGAGGGTTGAAAGACCCAGAGTTTCACCAACTCGCCTTCGATGGCGGTGGGTTGGACTTCGTGCCAATACTGGAGGGTGTAGGTGGTGTTGGCGGGAAGGGTGTAGTCATCATGCCATTGGTTGTCGAGTTTGGGAGGTGGTGGAGCGAGGGGAAGGGCGGTGGAGGGTTTGGCGTTGTTGACTTCGGAGTCGGGGTCGTCCTGGGTGTCGTCGTCCCGAATGCCTTGGATGCCGGCTTCATCGGCGGCGATGAATTCGTTGAGTTCGGCGAGTTGGAGGTAGGGATTGAAGTGACGGGAAGCGTTGAAGCCGGTGCTATGGAAGGCGATTTGGTAGGGTCGCTTTTCCTGCATGGCGCGGAGGCGGGCCTCCTTGGCCATGCGAACGAGAGCGATGACGGGTTCGCGGGCGACTTGCTCATCCCGGAAGCCTTGGAAAGAGGGGATGGCGGCGGCAGTGAGGATGGCGACGATCGTCACGGCGATGACGATCTCGACCAGGGTGAAGGCTTGACGAAGGCGACTAAGAGAGGGCGGGTGCAAGCCAGCGGCTTGCACCACGCGGGGAGCACTGGAGGTGCAGGTCATTTGGGTGCGGCGGCTTTCCAATTGCCAATGTCATCCGCGGTGCCATCCTGGCCATCTGCGCCGACGGAGTAGACGTCATAGGGTTTTTTGGAGCTGACAGCGGGATACCGGTATTTGTAGGGTTGGCCCCAAGGATCTTTGGGCACTTCCTCCATGAAGGAGCGCCAGCGTTCGGGGATGGGCTCGGTGGTGGGTTTTTCGACAAGAGCGATGAGGCCCTGCTCGGTGGTGGGCATGCGCAGGGCGCGGGATTCGTAGCTTTGGAGGGCGATGCCGATGGCGGCGAGGTCACTGTCGACGCGGGTTTCTTTGGCGGAGTCGACCTGGCCTTTGAGCAGATAGATGGAGCCTGCGGCGAGGATGGAGATGATCGTGAGCGTGATCACGATCTCGATGAGAGTGAAGCCGGGATTGGACTTGGGACTTCTGAATTTGGATGGTGAGGTGTGCTTCATATTGTGATGGTGAGTTGGTGGGTAGTGAGAGGATGAGGGTTAGGCTCTGCCGCGGATGCCGGAGACGGATTGTGAGATTGCGGCAACGATGGAGAAGGCGACGACACCGACGACAACGGCCATGAAGATCAGGATGACGGGGGAGATGAGGGAAGTCATGCGTTTGATGCGTTTGTCGAGTTCCTTGTCATAACGAATGGCGCATTTTTCGAGGGACTTGCCGAGTTGGCCGGTTTGTTCGCCGACGGCGATCATGTCCACGAGCATCATGGGGAATTCGCCGGATTTGCGCAAGCTTGAGGAGAGGGGGGAGCCTTCGGCGACGAGATTGGTGACTTTGCTGAGGATGGATTGGATGAAGACGTTGACGGAGATTTTCGAGACAAGTTTGATGCTGTTGAGGAGGGGGACGCCGTTGGTGACGAGATTGCCGAGCGAATGGGCGAACTGGGCGTAGAATCGGGTGGCGATGACGGGGCCGAAGAGCGGGAGTTTGAGTTTGGTGCGGTGCCACCAAAGGAGGCCGTTCGGGGTGGCGATGTAGCCTTTGAAGAGGAGGAAAATGATGAGGAAGATGGTGCCGATGACCCACCACCATTTGGTAATGAAGGAGCTGACGCTGATGAGGATCTGGGTGACGAGAGGGAGTTGCTGGCCGTTTTTTGCGAGAAGGTCAGTGATTTGAGGGACCATGAAGGTCATGAAGACGGTGAGGAGGATGACGCAGGCCCCGACGAGGAAGGCGGGGTAGATCATGGCCGAAGTGACCTTGGCCTGAAGTTCCGCCATGACGTTGAGGTTGGCGGCGAGGCGGCGGAGGATGCTGGAGAGGGAGCCGGTGACCTCCCCTGCGGCGACGAGATTGCAGTAGAGGTCGTCGAAGCTGGGGGAAGCTTTTTTGAGGGCTTTGGCGACGGTGGAGCCTTCGCGAAGTTGTTCACGGAGGATGCCGGAGATGCGGCGGATGGCGACGGCTTCCTGGCGTTCCTGCATAACGCGGAGGGCCTGCTCAATTTGGAGGCCACCGTCGAGGAGGTCGGCGAGTTCTTCGGTAAAGAGGATCAGTTGGGCGCGCTTGAGTTTGACGGGTTCAAGCGAGGCGGCGGCTTTGGCGGCAGCGGCGGCGGTGGATTTTTCGGTGACTTGCTCGGTGACCCGGACGGGGGTGAGGGACTGGGATTCGAGTTTGCGGAAGACGTCGGCGCGGGTGGCCGCCTGGAGATTGCCGGAGACGGTTTTGCCGGCGGTGGAGAGGGCGCTGTAGTCAAATAACGGCATTTAGGAGGATGTACATAAACAGGCTGAAACGCTCGAAGTTGCAGAAACTAGGAGTGGGAGGTGGTTACTCGACATCGCGGATGCCGATGCCGTCGACGGAGGCTTTTTTCCAGCGGCCCTCGAGGGTGTAGTGGAGATGCGGGGCGTAGAGTTCGGGTTCGAGGAGGAAGGAATCGTGGCCTTTGTTGGAGTGGACGGTGATCATCATGCTGGAGGTGCCTGCCTTTTCGAGCATGGTGGTGAGTTCGGCCTGTTCTTCGGGGTAGAAGCAGAAGTCGGAATCGATGCTGAAGATGAGGTAGTGGTGACCGGACTGGGTGGAGCGCTGGAAGAGATCGGCGTAGGAGGTGACGCCGGCGTCTTTTAGCGGGTCGAAATTCAGCCACATGTCGGCGATGCGAAGGTAGGTGTTGGCGTCGAAGCGTTTGACGAATTTTTTGCCCTGATGGAGCATGTAGCTTTCGACGTTGCTGCGAACGCGATACCAAGAGAGCTGGTCGTCGGAATGGATGACGTCGGTGCGGGCGCGGCGTTCGATGGCGTCGAGGTGGACGAAGGTCTTGTGGGAGATCATGCGGGCGAGGGCGAGGCCGTATTCGGGGGCTGGGCCGTGATAGAAGTCGCCGCCGTTGAAGTGGGGGTCGTTTTCGATGGCGAGGACTTGTTCGAAGAGGGTTAGGCGTGTGAGGACGGTGGTGCGGGGGCCGCAGGCGACGGGGATGACGATTTTGACACGCTCGGGGTAGAGGGTGGCGAGGTTGATGGCGAGCAGACCACCGACGGAGGGGCCGATAACGGCGTGGAGTTGGGAGATGCCGAAGTGATCGATCAAGGCGAGTTGGGAATTGACGACATCGCGAGTGCTGATGGCGGGGAAAGAGGCGCCGTAGGGTTTGGAGGTAGCGGGGTCGATGGAGGCTGGGCCGGTGGAGCCGTAGCAGCCGCCGAGGTAATTGGCGCAGAGGATGAAGTATTTGTCGGTGTCGAGGACCTTGCCGGGGCCGACGAAGAGATCCCACCAGCCGCGCTGGCAGTCTTCGGTCCAGCGGTCGCCGGTGTTGGGGACGGAAGTGGTGATGCCGGCGGCGTGTTGGGAGCCGGAGAGCGCGTGGAAGAGCAGGATGGCGTTGTCTTTCGCGGCGTTGAGGGTGCCGTAGCTCTCGTAAGCGACGCAGGCGTCGGCGAGGGAGTCGCCGGAGGACAGAGGGAAAGGTTTGTTTGGGGTGCCGATGACGCAGGTGCCGGCGTGAAGTTCTACGGTTTGAGGGGCGGAAGGCATGGCGAAGGGAGGGCTGAAAGAACAGCAGGAAGGGGCGTGGGGCAATTTGAAAGTCGGAAGGAAGGGCGAAGCCTAGGCTAACAGTTGACCTGCGGCGTGGAGAGCGTCAAAGTGGCGTCCCAGCCGATTGAGTGGTTGGATTTTTTTGCGAATACATGAAACCGACACTTCTGATTTTGGCGGCAGGCATGGGCAGCCGTTATGGTGGCCTCAAACAACTGGATGGCATGGGGCCTTCGGGCGAGGTGGTGCTGGATTACTCGGTGTTTGATGCGATTCGAGCGGGGTTTGGCAAGGTGGTGTTTGTGATTCGGCGGGAGTTTGAGGAGCAGTTTCGGACCCAGATTGGGTCGCGATTTGCCGACAAGATTGAGGTGGCCTATGCTTTTCAGGAATTGAGTGACTTGCCGGCGCCTTACACTTTGCCGGAGGGGAGGACGAAGCCTTGGGGGACGGCGCATGCGTTGCTGGCGGCTGAAGCGGTGGTGAATGAGCCGTTTTTGATGATCAACGCGGACGATTTTTATGGTCGGGATGCATTTGAGAAGATCGCGGCGGATCTGGTTCAACCTCGGGCTGATGATGGCCTGGCGCATTACTCGATGGTGGGCTTCTATTTGAAGAACACGCTATCGGATTTTGGGTCGGTATCGCGTGGGGTGTGCACGACGGATGAAAACGGGATGCTGACGTCGGTGACGGAGCGGACGAAGATTTTCAAGACGGAGACGGGAGCGGAGAATCGGGAGGATGAGGCGAATCCGCTGGCTTTTACCGGTGAGGAAGTGGTGTCGATGAACTTCTTTGGGTTCACGCCGGATGTGTTTGGTCGGTTGCGGGCGGCGTTTGTGGAGTTCCTTCGGGTGAATGGTTCGGATTTGAAGGCGGAGTGTTATGTGCCGAAGGAAGTGAATGATCTGATCTCGGAAGGGAAAGCTGAGGTGCGGGTGCTGGAGTCGACCGGGAAGTGGTTTGGGGTGACGTATCCTGAAGACAAGGCGGAGGTGGTCGGGGCGATCCAAAGCTTGGTAAACGAGGGCGAATATCCGGTGTCGTTGTGGGGCTGAGACTTTTGAATTATGCCTATTTACGAGTTTTACTGTCCCGAGAAGAATACGGTGTATCAATTTCTGGCGCGGACGTTGGGGAATCGGGATCGGGTGCCGAGGTGTCCGGATGGGGAAGGGTTGACGATGGAGCGGCGGGTGTCGCGGTTTGCGATCATCGGGAAGGCGAAGGAGGAGAGTGATGATCCGTTTGAGGGGATTGATGAATCGAAGATGGAAGCTTTGATGGAGGATATGGAAAAGAGCATGGGGGGGTTGGATGAGGACAATCCGGATCCGAGGCAGTTGGGGCATTTCATGCGCAAGATGACGGATTTGATGGGGGACAAGACGCCGCCGGAGTTGCGGGAGATAGTGAAGCGGTTGGAGTCCGGGGAAGATCCGGAGAAACTGGAGAGTGAGTTTGGGGATCTGGCGGGTGATGAAGAGGGGGCGGCGGATGCGTTGTTTTCGCAGGTGTTGAAGAAGATTCGGGGGCATCGGGCCCAGCCGGTGCGGGATCCGAAGCTCTATGAATTGACGGAGTTTCTCTGAGGGCACAAAAAAACCGCCTCGGTGAGGAGGCGGTTTTTTGAGAGGGTTGAGTGACGGATTAGACGCCAGCTCCGGCACCTTTGTGACCGAGTTGTTTCACAGCGAGGTTGAGTTGATCGTACTCGAGAGGCTTCTTGATGACGGTGACTGGGCCGTGGGCGAGGATGCGGCTGAGCATTTCGCTATCAGGGTAGCCGGTGATGACCACGATGGGGAGGTCCGGGTGGATCAGCTTCAATTGGCTGTAGACTTCGTCACCGGAGATGTCGGGAAGTTTGAGGTCGAGGAAGACGAAGTCGAACTTCTGTTTCTTAGCAATGGCGATGGCCTCAGCGCCTGAGCCGACGACCAAGCGTCCGAAACCTGCTTTTTTGAGGAACTGCTTGAAGAGGGCCTGGAGGGCGGGATCGTCATCGACGACGAGAACAGTAGGCTGACCACCTTCATCTTCTTTGCGAAGGACGTCACGATCGAGGAGGCTGCGCTTGATGCGCCAGCGGCCACCGATTTGGACGGCAGGGAGTTGGCCGCGTTGAACGAGATAATAGACGGTTGGGAGAGGGATCCGAAGGTACTCGGAAGTTTCCTTAACGGTCATCAATTCAGGTTGGGATTCGTCAGCCATAGCGTTTTGGGTTGGGGGAGATTCAGAGAGTTGGTGTGTTTATTTCGGCGGCAGCCAGGCGCTCCCGGTCATATAATTTTGATGAGAACACGGTGATTATGGCAGTTTTAGCGAACGCCGCAAGATGAATTATGAGAAAAGTTTCAATTTTGAGGTTTTAAGAGGTTCAGTTAGAACGAGTTGTGCGAGTGACATGGCTGTATTTCCAAGGCTTGAGTGTCATTTTTGATTCTTTTTGCGATAGCGAGATTTAATTGGTTCTTGGACAAATTCGGGCGAGACCACACGATTCAGATTCATTCTACGGTCTATAAATTTAACACGGATTAACTAAATGAGGAACGGCGCAGCCTGGTTGGATTTGTGTCATCAATGTTGTATGAGCTATTTGCGAGGGTGCGAAAAGGGGGTGGATTGTGGAAGTGATGGGAATTGGCTGGCGTTGTGGAAGGGGGAGAGGTTGGTGGATAGCGCTTTTGGATAGAGGGGCTTGCGACATTGGAGAGGCCATTCGATAGTGGTTGCCTCCAATCGACACCCTTCCTACATGGTCACTCCCAAGCGCATTGTTCTCAAATTCGGCACTGGCATTCTCACACGGATCGACACGCCGGAGCCGGATCCGGTTCAGTTGCGGAAGTTGGTTGAGGCGGTGGCGTTGTTGAAGCGGGCGGGGCACTCGTGCATCGTGGTGAGCAGTGGAGCGGTGGCGAGCGGGTTGCAGCCCTTGGGGTTGAAAGAGAGGCCCGGAGATATTTCGGCGCTACAGGCGTGTGCGGCGGTGGGGCAGACGCATTTGATGTATCAGTATGAGTCGCTGCTGCGGGATCATGGGCTGCATGTGGCGCAGTTGCTGGTGACGCATGAGGATTTGGCGGCGGAGGAGCGGTCGTCGAGGTTCAAGGCGACGCTGGAGCGGTTGCTGGCGTTTCCGAACGTGGTGCCGGTGATCAATGAGAATGACAGCGTGGCGATTGAGGAACTGCGGTTTGGGGACAATGACAAGTTGTCGTCGAGCGTGGCGAGGTTGTGGGAGGCGGATTTGTTGATTTTGCTGACGAGTGCGCCGGGGTTGATGCGGGACATGAAGCGGCCTGAGGAGGGGCCGATTGCAGTGGTGGAGGATGTGGATGCGATCATTCACCATGCGGAGGAGGAGAAGACGAAACTGGGAACGGGAGGAATGAATTCGAAGTTGAGAGCGGTGCAGGAGGCTGTGCGAGGCGGGGTGGAGTGTTTGATCGCATCTGGGCGGCATCCGGAGCAGATTCCTGATTTGGTGGACGGGAAGGGGATTTGCACGCGGTTCCCGGTGGCTGAAGCAGCCGTGCAGTGAGGCCTTGCATCGAAGGCGGGATGGTTGAAGAGACAGGGAGACATTAAAGCGAATTTGAACACTATGGATCTGCAAGCTGCCATTCTGGACATGGGCCGTCGTGCCCGTGCGGCCTCACATGAGCTGGTGAAATTGAGCACGGAGCAGAAGAATCGGATTCTGCGGGCGATGGCGGGGCAGTTGAGGACGGATGAGGTGGAGATCTTGAAGGCGAATGCGCTGGACTTGGAGCGGGCGAGGCAGAATGGGCTGAGTGCGGCGATGATTGATCGATTGACGCTGGATGCGAAGCGGTTGGAGGCGATAGCGAAGGCGCTGGAGGAGGTGGCGGAGTTGCCTGATCCTGTGGGCGAGTTGCTGGCGGATTGGACAAGGCCGAATGGGATTCGGATTCGGAAGGTGCGGGTGCCGATTGGGGTGATTGGGATCATTTTTGAATCGCGGCCGAATGTGACAGCGGATGCGGCATCGCTTTGTTTCAAGACGGGGAATGCGACGATTCTGCGTGGGGGGAGTGAGGCTATTGAATCGAACCGGGCGCTGGCGGCGTCGTTGCAAGCGGGGGGAGAGCGGGAGGGGTTGCCAGCGGACAGTATTCAGTTGGTGCCGTTCACGGATCGGGCGAGTGTGGAGTATTTGGCGAGGATGGATCAGTATTTGGATCTGATCATTCCACGTGGGGGCAAGGGGTTGATTGAGAAGGTGGTGGAGACGGCGCGGATGCCGGTGATCAAGCACTATGACGGGGTGTGTCATTTGTATGTGCATGCGGATGCGGATTTGGAGATGGCGGCGAATTTGGTGATTAACTCGAAGTGCCAGAAGCCCGGGGTTTGCAATGCGCTGGAGACGCTGTTGGTGAATCGGGAGGTGGCGGAGGTGTTTTATCCGTTGATGGGGGCGAGGTTGGCGGAATCTGGGGTTTTGGCGCGGGCGGATGCGGAGGCGGCGGGATTGTTGGGGATCGAGTCGGAGCCCGCGACGGAAGAGGATTGGCGGGCGGAGTATTTGGAGCTGATCTTGTCGGTGAAGACGGTTTCGGGGTTGGATGAGGCGATTGCGCACATCAACGATTATGGATCGCACCACACGGATGGGATTGTGACGAAGGATTTGGCGGCGGTGGCGCGGTTTCAGCAGGAGGTGGATTCAGCGGTGGTAGTGCACAATGCGTCGACGCGGTTTAATGATGGTGGAGAGTTTGGGTTTGGGGCGGAGATCGGGATTAGCACGGACAAACTGCATGCGCGGGGGCCGATGGGGCTGGCGGAGTTGACGAGCTACAAGTATTTGCTGGATGGGGATGGGCAGGTGCGGGGGTAAGGCCACAAGTGGCTCTGGCATCGGATTGTGGGAATATGCCATGAAGAGTTGAATTTTGGCTTGTAAACGAAGGTGAGACGAGGCGATGCTGCCTGTCTGCCATGGCTCCCCAACCTTCACTGACCCCACTCGATTCCGCGCGTCGGAAAGCCTTTCGCCGTCTGCTGCCGGTGCTGTTTCTTGCCTACTTCATTGCCTATGTGGATCGGAACAATGTGGCCATCGCGGCGTTGACGATGCCGAATGACCTGCCCTGGCTGAACAAGGATGTGCTCGGCACTGCGATGGGCATGTTCTTTATTGGCTACGTGTTGCTGGAGATACCGGGAACGTTGATCGTCGAGAGGTGGAGTGCGCGGAAGTGGATTAGCCGTATCATGGTGAGTTGGGGGTTGATGGCTGCATTGACGGCGGCGGTTGCCACACCATCGCAGTTTTACTGGGTTCGCTTCCTTTTGGGTCTGGCTGAGGCAGGTTTCTTCCCCGGGGTCATCGTTTATCTCACCCACTGGTTTCCGGTGAGGGATCGGGCGAAGGCGCTGTCTTATTTCCTTGTCGCCACGCCGGTGGCGCAGATGGTGAATCCTAAGATTTCCGGTTATTTGCTGATGATCGGCAGCCATGAGATTGATGGCAAGATCGTCATGCCAGCTTCTGGGGCCACGGATGCGGCTGGGACGGTTACGCAGTGGGTGAAACTGGGAACGCAGCAGGTTGTCGAGGGAACCGCAACCTATCATCCGGAGATCCTTGGTTTGGCAGGTTGGCAATGGGTTTACATTCTGTGGGCTATCCCAGCGGTCATTCTTGGCGTGGCCATTCTTTGGCTGCTGACCGACCGGCCTGGTCAGGCGAAGTGGCTCACGGGTGAGGAACGTGAGGCCTTGGAAGGCGAGCTTGCTCGTGAGAAGGCGGCTCACTCCCATGGCAAGAAGATGACTGTGATGGAGGCGTTGAGGCACCCGAAGGTGCTGCTGCTGACGGTGGCGTATTTCTGCACTGTTACTGCCAGTTACGGCATTGAGTATTTTATGCCGTCGATCATGAACGATTGGTACAGTTTGAGCATGAATGACCTCACCTGGCTGATCATCCTGCCGCCAACGGTCGCGCTTTTGGCGCAGCTTGGTGCGGGCTGGAGTTCCGATCACTTCAAGGAGCGTCGTTACCATGCGGTGGTGCCACTTCTGATTGGTTCTGCCGCCTTGGGCATGTTGCCATTTAGCAATGGGAACCTCGGGTTCACCGTGATTTGCTTCATGATCGCCTTTGGCGGGTTCAAGGGCTACATGCCTGCCTTCTGGTCCTTGCCAAACGTCTTTCTCGTTGAGGCGGCTGCCGCTGGGAGCATCGGACTGATCAATTCGTTTGGAAATCTAGGCGGCTATTTGGGGCCTAAAGTCATGGGCTGGGTTTACAATAAGACGGGCAGTTACGATGGCAGTCTATGGTTTCTCTGCTGTTCCATGATGGTCACGGCGGCGATCATCTTCATGCTTGGCCTTGGCAAGAAGCAGCCAGCAGTGAGAGCAGGCTCATAAGCCGCAACGGTTTCGAGGATTTGGCCTAGACCTTTGGCATGGAGGCCAAAACTGGATGTTGTTGAGCCATCGTGTTGACGGCTGGCTGAGGTCAGGCGTTGGCGTCCTCGGGTGGGATGACGAGTTCGCCTTCCCAGCGGGCGACGACGGCGGTGGCGAGGCAATTGCCGACGAGATTGATGGTGGTGCGTGCCATGTCCATGAGTTCGTCGACGCCGATGATGAGGACGACGCCTTCGAGAGGGAGGCCAAAGGTGACAAGGGTGCCAGCGAGGATGACTTGGGAGGCGCGGGGGATGCCGGCCATGCCCTTGCTGGTGAGCATGAGGGTGAGCATGATGGCGACTTGCTGGCCGATGCTGAGTTCGACGCCAGCGGCTTGGGCGACGAAGACGGAGGCGATGGCGAGGTAGAGGGTGGAGCCGTCGAGATTGAAGGAGTAGCCCATGGGCATGACAAAGGAGACGATGCGCTTGGGGACGCCGAAGGCGATGAGGCGCTGCATGGCGTCGGGGAGGGCGGCGTCGGAGGAAGTGGTGGTGAAAGCGAGGATGGCGGGTTCGCGAACGGCGTTGATGAAGCGTTTGATGGGGATGCGCGCCCAGAGAGCGATGGGGAGGAGGACGACGAGGCAGAAGACGACGAGAGCTCCGTAGAGGGTGAGGATGAGTTTGCCGAGGTTGAGGAGGACGCCGAGGCCGCTGTGGCCGACGGTGTAGGCCATGGCGGCACCGATACCAAAGGGGGCGAACTTCATGACGAGGCCGACAAACTTGAACATGACCTCGGTGAGGGATTCGCAGAAGCCGAGCATGGTGGTGCGGTGGCTGCCTTGGGTTTGGGCGAGCGCGATGGCGAACAGGACCGCGAAGCAGACGATCTGGAGGACATCATTGGCGGCGGCGGCCTCAAAAAAGCTGCGAGGGACGGCATGTTCGATGACGCTGGATAGAGTGATTTTCTCCGATGGAGGTTTAACCATGGACGGGTCAGGCGGAGGCAGGCTGACGCCGACGCCCGGCTCGGTCAGGTTGACGGCGACGAGTCCGATGACGAGTGCCAGGGTGGTGACGATTTCAAAGTAGATGATGGATTTGACGGCGAGGCGGCCAACTGCCTTGAGGTCGTCCGCATGGCCGGCGATTCCGACGACAAGGGTGGCGAAGACGAGGGGGACGAGGATGCATTTGATGAGTCGGAGGAAGATATTGGAGACGACCTTGAGGTGCTGAGATTCTTCCGGGAACAGGGCGCCGAAGATGACACCGAGGATCATCGAGAGGATGATCCACTGGGTGAGGGTGATTTTCTTGAGCATGGCGATGTTGGAGTCGGGGCTGGGGAGGAGGCGAGCTTATGGGAGCAGTGAGCGGGCCATCTGAATGGGAATAGGCAGGTAAGCGAAAGAGATAAAGCTATTTTTTGGGCCAGATGAGGGAGGCGATGACGGAGCCGGTGAGGATCAAGACAATGACAGCGAGAGAGATGTGGGTGTCGATGCGCCAGGGGGAGTGGCCGAGGAGCATTTTGATGCCGACGAAGGTGAGAACGAGGCCGAGGCCGAACTTCAGGTAGTGGAATTTGTCGAGGACACCGGCGAGGGCGAAGTAGAGGGAGCGGAGGCCGAGGATGGCGAAGACATTGGAGGTGTAGACGATGAAGGGGTCCCGGGTGACGGCGAAGATGGCGGGGATGGAGTCGACGGCGAAGATGAGGTCGGTGAATTCGACGACGAGGAGGGCGATGAAGAGGGGGGTGGCCATGAGGGCACCCTGCTGGCGGACGAAGAAGTGGCCGTCGTGGTAGTCACGGGTGACGGGGATGAAGCGGCGGAAGAGGCGGACGACGAAAGTTTGCTCCGGGTGGATATCGGTTTCCTGTTTGGCGATCATTTTGATGCCTGTGAGGATAAGGAAGGCGCCGAAGACGTAGATGATCCAGGCGAATTCGGCGATGAGTTTGGCGCCGACCGCGATCATGGAGGCGCGCATGACGAGGGCGCCGAGGATGCCCCAGAAGAGGACTTTGTGCTGGTAGCGTGGCGGGACGGAGAAGTAGGAGAAGAGCAGGGCGATAACGAAGATGTTATCGACGCTGAGGGATTTCTCGATGACGTAGCCGGTGAGGAACTCGAGGGCTTTGTCATTGCCCATGAAGTGGCCGATACCGAGATTGAAGGTGAGGGCGAGGGCGATCCAGACGAGGGTCCAGGAGATGGATTCTTTGACGGAGATGACGTGGCTTTTGCGATTGAAGACGCCGAGGTCGAGCGCCAACATGATGAGGACAAAGACGTTGAAGCCGATCCAGGGCCAGTAGTTTGCAGGCATGAATGATGGGGAGTCGTGAAGCGAGAGGTGAGTGGTTCCGTGGAAGGAACGCGCGGGAGAGGAACCTGGATGGGGGTGAGATCAGATGACGCGGGTCCAGAGAGCCTTCAAGTAGCGGCTTTCGGGGCAGTTGGACATGACGGGGTGGTCGGCACCGGGTCCGGTCCGGTCGAGGACCTGGAGTTTTTTGCTGTGGCGATGGGCGGTACCGATGACGAGTTCTTCGAAGTCTTCGGTGTTGATGAGGCCGGAGCAGGAGAAGGTGACGAAGAGGCCGCCGGGTTTGACGACTTGAAGGGCGAGGGCATTGAGGTCGCGGTATTTGAAGATGCCTTCCTCCTGGGCGTCGCGGCGGTGGATGAGTTTGGGAGGGTCGAGGACGACGGTGTCCCATTGCTCGCCATTTTTGATCATTTGGCGGAGCCAGGTGAAGGCGTCGGAGTGGATGAAGTTGATGCGGGTCTGGTTGTAGTTGGCGTTTTGCTTGGCCTGAGCGATGGCCTTTTCGTCGAGGTCGACGCCGGTGACGTCTTCGCAGCCGGCTTTGAGTTTGGCGGAGAGGGAGAAGCCGCCAGTGTAGCAGCAGAGGTCGAGGACGCGGCCTTGGGCCCACTGGCCGAGGCGGTGGCGGTTGTCGCGTTGATCACAGAAGAAGCCGGTTTTGTGGCCGGTGGAGAAGTCGACGCCGTAGCGGATGCCGTTTTCGGTGAAGCGGACGAACGAAGGGGCGGGGTCGTTGGCTTCGGGGACATCGGCGAGGCGGATGTTTTCCATGAGGCCGATGTCGGGGTCGACATGGATGATGTGGTGTTTGGTGCCGAGTTCGGCGTGCATCAGGGGGAGCCAGCGGCTGAGGCGGCGCCAGATGCCGAGGTTGGTGACATCGATGGAAAGGGTATCGGCGTAGCGGTCGACGATGAGGCCGCTGAGGGAGTCGGCGTCGGAGTGGACGACGCGGCAGGCCTGGCCGGTGGCGTCGAGTTTGAGGAGGTCGCGGCGGAGGCGGATGGCGGCGAGGAGGGAGGCGTCGAGATCGGCTTCGGTGAATGTGGAGCGGCCGTGGTAGAGGACGCGGAGGGGGACTTTGGCGCGGGGGTTGAGGAAGCCAGCGCCGAAGGGTTCGCCGGTTTTGGCGTAGACGTTGACGAGATCTCCGGCGGTGGCGTCCGGGGAGGTGGCGCCGACCATGTTGGGGAAGATGGCGGGGTTGAAGGTGATGTATTTGAGTTGGGCCCAGGGGGTGGGCCAATCTTCGCTGCCGACGGGGGGCGGGGCGGAGGTGCGCTGGCGAGGGGCGTAGGTGGGGCGGGAGGGTGAGGCGCTGCTGCCGCTGGGACGAGGGGGGCGTGGGGTGCCGGGGCGGGGGCGGTTGAAGGGGCGTTTGTTTTCGGGAGGCATGGGGGAAGATAAATGCAATTACTGAGGCGGGCGATTGATGTCTAGTGGCAACTCACTCAGAACCTGGAACGATTGATGACGGAGTAGAAGGAGCATGCTGCGGCCCAGGATCAAGTAGTGGTGTGGATGCATGTGCGGATTGGAGCGGGTGATGCGTCACGTTGGGCGAGGAGAAAACTCTGGAACTCTACGGGCCATTTGGCCCATGGACTTTTTTTGCGGGTGGGCCAAGTTGCAGAGCTTGTTTAGAAAATTAGTCTTATTCTTTTGTGCATGAAGCTATCTCTTTTGTCTTACCGTTCAATTGTGGCTGTTTGCTTGGGTGCCATTGTCACTCCATCGAGTGCGCAGTTGGAGTTTGTGAGTCGGACAACCGTAACGCCGAGTGACAATTGGTTTGGCGATTCTGTGGCTTTGTCCCCGTCCTACGTGGTGATTGGAGAGCCCAGAAGTGATGAGGTGGCTGCGAATGCGGGAACGGTTTCGGTTTTCTCGGCCAAGACGGGAGCTTACCAGCGGCTGCTCAAGGGCTCTGATGGTGCCAGTTTGGACAGGTTTGGGAGCGCTGTGGCGGTGAGCGGAAGTCGAATTCTCGTGGGAGCGCCTTCGGCGAATGGCAATGTGGGGGCAGCGTATGTGTTTGATGCGGTGACGGGGAGGCAGTTGCGCAAGTTGGTGGATTTAAGTGGGGTGGCGTCTGATTTTTTTGGCGGTGCGGTGGCCTTGCATGGTCATTTGGCTTTGATTGGTGCTCAAGGCAGCAACACCGGAGTGGCCGGCACCACGGGTGCGGCTTTCCTTTTTGACATCAACACAGGAACTCAATTGGCCAAGTTGGTGCCGAGTGATGGTGACTCGGGCATGCAGTTTGGAAGCAGTGTGAGTCTCAATGGCAGCTTGGCAGTGGTGGGTGCTTGGGCTAGTGGCGGGGGGGCGGCGTATGTCTTTGATTCCGTAGGCCATACGCAGTTAAGGAAGCTTGTTGCCGCAGATGGTGCAGCTGGAGATCGATTTGGGAGCAGAGTCTCTGTGTTTGGCAATTCCGTTCTTGTTGGTGCGCCGTTCGATGATGGTGGGCGGGGGTCAGCCTATCTATTCTCGGTCTCGACTGGGCAGCAGTTGCGAAAGTTCACTTTGCCTATTGGTGTGGCATCTACTTCCGATTTGTTTGGTTCCGGTATTGCACTCTCTGAGGATGTGGCTGCCGTTGGTATGCCTGGATCTGATGGGGAAGTGTTTTTGTATGATGTGCGTTCTGGTGCTCTTACTGAGGTAATCCGGCCATCGACTGATGGTAGTGTCAATTTTGGTGGAGCGGTGGCGATCAGTGGGAACCAAGTCTTGGTGGGTGCGTCATTGGATGACAGTCGGGCGAGCAATGCAGGAAAGGTTTACCTGTTTCAGGAGCGCACGACGGTTCGTCCGTTGTCCGCTGTTGCAGCCAAGGGAGGGCTGGCACCTGAGGCAGGTGGGGCGAAGTATGGTACGCTGAGTGCTCCAGTGATCAACAACCTTGGAGATGTGGCGTATTTGAGCACGTTGAGTGGGGCGGGAACGGCCAATTTCGGGGTTTGGGCGCAGCGGATTGGGGTTCATCGTTTGCAGGCACGGGTAGGCAGCGACATCGGGGGAGCCTTGTTCAAGACGGGGAAGTCGCCGGTGTTCAATGATGATGGTGACATGATCTTTAGCGGTACGGTGAGTGGTCCGGGCATCACTTCAGCCAATGACGCCGCTCTTTTTGTCGGAGCCCCGTTGGGATCCACTCGGCTCTTGTCAGAGAATGTGGTCTATGGTGGCGGTTTCTTGGGGGGCACGGCCATCAATTCGTTTCAGGAGGTGGTGCAGGACTATGATGGCAGCGGAGCGCTGGCCTGTGTGGTTAAGCGCAAGTCAGCACCCGGCGCGCCGGTCAATGCCACCAATGACAGTGGAGCCGTCTTTTATGTGCCGAGCGTTGATCAACTTGTGGGCATTGGTGAAAAGGAGGTGATGCCAGCAGGCTCTGACATTCGTTACGGCGAGATAACGCCGCGGATCAGCCTGATGAAAAAAGCGATCGCTTGGGGTGCGACCCTGGTGCCTGGGCCCGCCACTCCTCCAGGAGTTCTGAATAGCAGCACCAATCGGGCTCTATTCTGGAAGCGTGACATAACCAGCCCGGGCTTGGTTGCACGGGCGGGTGATGAGGCGAGTGTGGGGGTGAAATACAGCAGCTTTGTGGCGATCTCTTTATCCCACGATTTTCAGAGCACCTTCAAAACGACTCTCAGTGGCACGGGAGTTAACTCAACGAACAACGAGGGCATTTATCGTGCGGGTTTGGGGCAGGTCTGGCGAAAGGGCGAGGCGCTCAACGCCACGGATTATCCGGGGGTCACTATCAGTCGAGTTTTGAGATTCTGGTCCCTGAGGCATGGACAGGTGATCCTTTTGGCTCAGATCAAGGGCACCAAGGTCACGGCGGCCAATGATTTGGCGTTGATCCTGGTGAATCCGGCTGATCGCAATCATGTCCTGCTGCGTGAGGGTGACTTCGCGGAAGGTGCGGATGGTGCGAAAATTCTAACGATCCAAAGGGTGGATGTGGAGCCGGTGGGCAGTCAGTATGTGGTCATCGCGTCGCTCACTGGGAGCACAGCCACGAATCAGGCGCTGTTCACGGGGCGCACGACGGGGGTGGACCAACTTCCCATCAACCCACGGTTGGCCCGGGCGGGAATGAAGCTCCGGAAGGGGACGGCGTATGATACGGGTACGATTGCGGTGCCCAGTGGGAAACCGATCAAGCCCTCGAGCCTTTCAATTGCCACGAGCACAGACGTAACAGGCGCTGGGGGCAAGGGGCTGGGTCAAACGATCGAACCCCTTGGAAGTGTCGGGTTGATGATCGATTACAGCAACGGATTGAGGGAGATCCGCAAGGGTGTGCCGTAGTCAGGCATCGGTGTTCTGTGAGGCTGATTCGCTGGGTGTGGGCGTGGGGCGCCGGGGCGGGGGCGATTGAAGGGGCGTTTGTTTTCGGGATGCATTGGTGGAGGGGATTGCATGGAGGGCGGTGCGCAACCTTTGCCGTGACTGCATTGGTTCATCACAGGGAGAAGGGGAGGGAAGTGGACGTGCTATTTCCGCAGCCGCGACTGGGGACTCGGGCAAGTCCCGCTCGTTGAGGGTTCCACTGGTGCCAATGACATGTGTCACATCATTCGAGCAGATTTTTAACTTCGATCAAGGTTGGAACTGGACCCTACTGGCTCATGATCAAGCATTCCTCAGGGAGGTGCTGCTGCAGCGTCCTCAGAGTTTCCTGATCTAGCCAAGTGCATCCGCTTATCCAGAGTGACTTTAAGCTACGTAGCTTAGCAAAAGCCTGGAAGGCCGAGTTGCGATCGAGGCTAATGCATCCGTCCAACTTCAGCCGTTCGAGCTGGGGGAGAGTGGCGAGAGGCGTTATATCCTCCAGCCATATGCAGCCTGAGAGGTCAATCTCCTTCAGACTGCGCAGCTCATTGAGTCCCTGTAGAGCCGTTTTAGCTTTGAGGCTGGTGCAGTTCCGTAAAAACAGGCGTTCGAGTTGGACCATTCCGGCTATAGGTGAAGTGTCAGCCAGACTGGAGCAGTCGCTAAGCCATAGCGTCCTCAATCCGTGCAGCCCGGCTATGCCCTGGAAGGAATTGCTGTCCTTGAGACCTGTGCAATGCGTCAAGACAAGCACTTCTAGCTGTGTCAGTCCAGACAGGTTACTGGTGTTTGTTAGCCCTCTGCAGCCGGAAAGGGAAAGTGTTTTCAAACGATGCAGCGCAGCGAGATCCTTGAAGGCCGAGCTGCCGTGGAGGCCAGTGCATTCGTCCAAATGAAGCTCTTCAAGATTGGACAGCGAGGCCAGGGAGGCGGTGGTTTCCAGCCCGATACAGTTCCAAAGGTGCAGCATCTTCAAGTTTCGCAGCCCGCTAAGTCCCAGGAAGGCTGCGTTTCCCTTGAGACCCGTGCAGTCATACATGTCAAGTTCTTGGAGCTGAGTCAATCCAGCAAGAGTCGCGGTGTCTTCCAACCCGTTGCATCCTCTAAGATTCAAAGTTTTCAATCCCTGTAGCCCCGTGAGGCCCTGAAAGGCTGTTTGGCCTTTGAGACCGGTGCAATTAGCCAGATGAATATGACGAAGTTGCGTCAATTGCGATAAGTTGGGCAGAGACTCCAGGCTCGAACACTGTGACAGATCGAGAACTTCGAGGCTAGTAATCCCATTGAGTCCATGGAGTTCTTTGAGTGTCGTCCAATTGGAAAGACTGAGAAACTTGCAGCCGAAGGCCTGAAGGGCTGTGACGAGCTGGGGCCAGAACCCCGGTGCATCCGGGTCATTTTTTAATTCCGTTGAGTCTTTAGGATGGATTTGCCGAAACCAGACCTGGCGTGTGCTGGGGTCTGCCTCCATGCCCAGGTTTTTCAACTCCTGTATGGCATCTTGCACCTGAAGGGGAAGTGGGGCGGGTTTTGTGTCGATGACTTGGGACTGGACTGTGACTGCGATGCTGAGGCAAATGATGTAGAGGGTGAGCCAGAGGAGGTGTTGGAGCTGATGGGTGTGCGCGACTTGGTGTGGCTTTCCGTGGTCAGGGGGAGCAGTCATGACGGGGGCATGATGCACGTTGCGTGGGGATATTGGCAAGTTCGCTTTAAGCGATGTCGTGCGCGGGCTAAACGTGTCGAGTTATGCAGCGAAATGGAAGCGAAAGCAATCGGTGTAAAATGCTTATTTTGAGGGGTCTGAGGGATTTGTGGGCTGAGTTATGCAGCGAAAAGGAATCCGGTCGAAATGCGATCGTTGGGGAGGTTGGCTGAGTTCGTGCGTGGGTTTACCAGCGGAGGACGGAGCTGGCCCAGGTGAAGCCGCCGCCGAAGGCGACGAGGAGGACGATGTCGCCGCGTTTGATGCGGCCCTGGCGGTGGGCTTCGTCGAGGGCGACGGGGATGGTGGCGGCGGAGGTGTTGCCGTATTTGTCGACGTTGACGAAGGTTTTTTCTTCGGGGAGGCCGAGGCGGTCGGCGATGGCGGTGATGATGCGGGCGTTGGCCTGGTGGGGGATGACCATGGCGATGTCTGCCTTGGTGAGGCCGGCCATTTCGAGGGCTTGCTCGCTGGCCTGACACATGCGGGTGACGGCGTGTTTGAAGGTTTCGCGGCCTTCCATGTGGATGGTGTTGGGGCGGGAGGCGGCGTTTTCGGGGGTGATGGGGAGGGCGCTGCCGCCTCCGGGGACTTTTAATAGGTCGCTGAGGGTGCCGTCGCTGCCCATGACGGTGGAGAGGACACGGCCAGGGGCGTCGGTGTCGGCATCGACAGCGCGGATGACGACGGCGCCGGCGCCATCGCCAAAGAGGACGCAGGTGTTGCGGTCCTCCCAGTTGACGAGGGAGGACAATTTTTCGGCGCCGATGACGAGGGCGGTGGTGCGGGAGCCGGCGTTGAGGAAGTGGCGGGCAACTTGGAGCGCGTAGAGGAAGCCGGAGCAGGCGGCGCTGATGTCGAAACAGACGGCATTGGTGGCGCCGATTTTGCGTTGGACGAAGCAGGCGGTGGACGGAAAGAACATGTCCGGGGTGACGGTGGCGACGACGATGAGGTCGATGTCCTCGGGGGTGACGCCGGCGGCGGTCATGGCGCGGCGGGCGGCTTCGGCGGCGAGGTCGCTGGTGGCCTGGTCGTCAGCGGCGATGTGGCGTTCTTTGATGCCGGTGCGGGTGGTGATCCATTCGTCGGAGGTATCGACAATTTTGGAGAGGTCGTCGTTGGTGAGGACTTTTTCCGGGAGGTAGCTGCCGGTGCCGATGATGCTGGAGGTGCAGAGAGGCTGCAAAGCGGGATTAGACGTGGACATGATGGGTGGCGGAGTATTCGGCGACGGCAGCTTCGATGTGCGGGGTGACGCCGTGGGAAATGGTTTCGCAGGCCATGCGGATAGCGTTTTTCATGGCGTAGGCGGAGGCGCCGCCGTGGGCGATGATGGTGATGCCGTTGAGGCCGAGGAGGGGCATGCCGCCGGATTCGTCGGCATTGGTTTGTTTGTCGACGGCTTTGAAGGCGGGTTTGGCGAGGATGCCACCGATTTTGGTACGGGTGGAGCTCATGATTTCGCGTTTGACCATCTTGAAGATGGCGTGGGCGAGGGCTTCGGCGGTTTTGAGGAGGACATTGCCGGTGAAGCCGTCGGTGACGACGACGTCGGGGGGTTCGTTCCAGAGGTCATGGCCTTCGATATTGCCGATGAAGTGGAGGCTGGAGGTTTTGCGCAGGAGTTTGCTGGTTTCCTTGATGAGGGCGTTGCCTTTGTCCTCTTCGGTGCCGTTGGACATGAGGCCAATGGTGGGGTTGGGGCGGCGGAGGACGTGGCGGGCGTAGGCGGCGCCCATGATGGCGTTTTGGAGGAGGTGGAAGGGCTCGCTATCGGGATTGGCGCCGGCGTCGATGAGGACCCAGTGGCGGGTGAGCGAGGGCATCATGGAGGCGATGGCGGGGCGCTCGACGTGGGCGAGGGTGCGGAGTTTGATGAGGGAGGCGGTGACGGCGGCGCCGGTGTGTCCGGCGCTGACGACGGCGTCGGCTCTGTGTTCTTTGACGAGGTCGACGGCGCGGGAGATGGAGCTGTCTTTTTTGCGGCGGACGGCGTCGAGGCCGGAGTCGGCCATGTCGACGACCTGGCTGGCGTGGACGATTTCGAGTTTGGGGCTGGAGATGCCCTGGGATTTGAGTTCGGCCTGGATGCGGTCTTCCTGGCCGACGAGGTAGATTTTTTCGATGTCAGTCAGCTCAGCGAGCGCGAGCTTGACCCCTCCGATGGGGTTGGCTGGGGCGTAATCGCCACCCATGACGTCCAAAGCGATCTTCATGCGAGTTGTGTGAGTGATTCCAGATGCCGGAACCGGAGTGGATGATAAAGCGTGGGGGAGGCGGATTGCAATGAGGAGTTGTCGATTGCGGAATGCGGAATGGGGAATGCGGATTGGGGAATGCGCGGGGTTGATTGGGGAGGGGAATGTGATTAGGGTGGGGGTATGGCTATCGAAGATACATCTGTTTCGTCTGGCGGGGCTGAGACTGTGCTTTGGAAGGGGCATTCCTCCCAGTGGGTGCATTTTTGGTATTATCTGTTCTGTGTGGTGCTGGCGGTGGGGATCGTGGTGGCGGGGGTGTTTACGGCGGGGGCTGCGCTGGTGGGGTTGGTGGTGCCTGTGGGGATGTGGGGGGTGCGGTGGTGGATGACGAAGACGACGGAGTATGAGCTGACGACGCAGCGGTTTAAGACGCGGAGCGGGATTTTGAATCGGAAGCTGGATGAGCTTGAGCTGTTTCGGGTGAGGGATTACGGGATGGATCAGCCGCTGATGCTGCGGATTTTTGGGTTGGGGAACATCACGATGATGACGTCTGATGCGAGTTCGCCGACGGTGGCGCTGCGGGCGATTGCGGATGTGGAGGCGGTGCGGGAGAAGTTGCGGTCGGCGGTGCAGACGGAGCGGGATCGGCGGCGGGTGCGGGCTTTGGACATGGTGGATGGGGAAGGGCGTGATCATGACCACGGTGCCCTGGATTAGAGGAGCGATGTTTTTTGGGGTTGTGAGGTGGGGTGGGAGGGGTAGCGTTGGGGATGTCGTTGTCATGGCAGTCTCCGCAGCCGGTGAATCTGGTGGATTTGGGTTTCATGGACGCGAGGTCGAAGTTGATCGATCTCGCGGCTTTTTTGGATCGTGTGCAGCGGGCGGGGCAGGAGGGGGATTTTCGGGTGAAGGCGATGAAGGAGGCGATTGGGTGTTTGGACGGGGCGGATCCGGGTCGGGCGCGGGAGGTGTTGTTGCGGTTCAGTGATCTGACGACGGAGCCGATTGAGCGGGCGACGGTGCAGGGTGCGGTGGGGGCCGTGGCGATTTGAATTTGAGAGGGGCGTTTTGATATGAAGTACATTGAGCCACATGGACATATGGTCAGCCGGACGACGGATGATTATGAGCGGATGGCGATGGCGGGGTGCGTGGCGATTTGTGAACCGGCTTTTTGGGCGGGGTTCGATCGGGCGTCAGCGCAGGGGTTTTACGATTACTTCAGGCAGATCACGGAGTATGAGCCGAAGCGGGCGGCGAAGTTTGGGATCGCGCACTATTGCTGGCTGTGCATCAATCCGAAGGAGGCGGAGGATTTGAAGCTGGCGGAGGAGGTGATCGGGTTGATCCCGGAGTTTTTGGCGAAGCCGGGGGTGCTGGGGATCGGGGAGATCGGGTTGAACAAGAACAGCCGGAACGAGTTGGCGATTTTTGAGCGGCACTTGCAGGTGGCGCAGGATCATGGGCAGTTGGTGCTGGTGCACACGCCGCATTTGGAGGACAAGCTGAAGGGGACTCGGTTGATTGTGGATGCGTTGAAGGGGTTCTCGGGGATCGATCCGGGGCGGGTGATCATTGACCATGTGGAGGAGCACACGATTGATGCGGTGCTGGATGCGGGTTTTTGGGCGGGGATCACGCTGTATCCGGAGAGCAAGTGCACGCCGCACCGGGCGATCGACATGCTGGAGCAGCGGCAGGCGGAGCGGATCTGGATGAACAGTGCGTGTGACTGGGGCGTGAGTGATCCTTTGGCGGTGCCGAAGACGATGCGGGCGATGGTGCAGCGGGGGTGGGATGCGGCGGCGGTGGAGCGGGTGGTGTGGGATAATCCGAAGGCGTTCATGGGGCAAAATCCGCGGTTTACGGTGGCATGATGGATGTGGCGCCTTCCATGGAGTGCATTGGCCTGATCGCGGGCAATGGGATTTACCCGGAGACGTTCGCGGCGGCGGCGCGGCGGGTGGGGGTGAAGCGATTGGTGGCGGCGGCGTTTGAGAATGAGACGAAGCATGAGTTGACGGAGAAGATGGATGCGGTGGGGTGGTTTCGGGTGGGGCAGTTGGGCAAGATGATCCAGTTTTTCAAGGCGCAGGGGGTGACGCAGGCGGTGATGGTGGGGCAGATTGCGCCAAAGAATCTGTTCGATTTGCGACCGGACATGCGGACGCTTTTGATGATGGCGAGGCTGAAGCAGCGGAATGCGGAGACGTTGTTTGGGGGGATCGCGGATGAGTTGGCGAAGGATGGCATCACGCTGCTGCCGGCGACGACTTTTCTGGGGGATCTGATGCCGGAGGCGGGGCTGGTGGCGGGGCCGAAGATCAAGGAGCGGCGCTGGGAGGATGCGCGCTATGGGATGCGGATCGCGAAGGAGAGCAGTCGGCTGGACATTGGGCAGACGGTGGTGGTCAAAAAGGGGACGGTGCTGGCGGTGGAGGCGTTTGAGGGGACGAATGAGGCGGTGAAGCGTGGGGGGATGCTGGGGCGCGGGGATGCGACGATGGTGAAGGTGTCGAAGCCGCGGCAGGACATGCGGTTTGATGTGCCCGTGGTGGGGCCGGATACGATTCAGACGGCGGCGGAGGCGGGGGTGAATGTGATCGCGGTGGAGGCGGGGAAGACTTTGATTTTGGGGTGGGATGAGGTGGTGGCGCGGTGTGAGCGGTTGAAGGTGACGTTGGTGGCGGTGGGGGGGATTTGAACGTTGAACGCTGAACGCTGAACGTCGAAAGAGGAAGGTGGGAAGGGCTGAGAATTGGAAAGGTGAGATTTGAACGTCGAAAGAAGGAGGAGGTTGGGGTTGACTTGGGGGTGGGGGTTTTGGGAGGATGGGGGGATGAGGCGCTTTTTTTGTTGGGGATTTTTGTTTGGGGTTTTGGGGTGTGCGGGTGTTTTGGGGGCGGATTTGGGGGGGGAGGTGAAGGGGGCGCTGCGGCGGGCGGCGGGGTTTTATGCGGAGAAGGTGGCGACGCATGGGGGCTATGTTTATTACTACAGTCCGGATTTGAGTGGGCGCTGGGGAGAGGGGAAGGCGACTGCGGATCAGGTGTGGGTTCAGGTGCCGGGGACACCGGCGGTGGGTGCGGCGCTCTTAACGGCGTTTGAGACGACGGGGGATGCGTTTTATTTGAAGGCGGCTGAGGGGGCGGCGGAGGCTTTGCTTTACGGGCAGTTGGCTTCGGGTGGGTGGACGAATGCGGTGGATTTTGATCCGAAGGGCTCCCAGGTGTCGCTTTATCGGAATGGGAAGGGTGACAAGAAAGGCAAAAATTTTTCGACCCTGGATGATGGGATCACGCCGGGGGTGTTGCGGTTTTTGATGCGGCTGGAGAAGGTGTCGCCGAATGGGGTGTCGGGGTTGAAGGAGGGCATCGATGTGGGGTTGAAGGCGCTGCTGGAGGCGCAGTTTCCGAATGGGGGGTTTCCGCAGGGGTGGACGGGGCCGGTGGAGAAGCGGGCGGTGGTGAAGGCGAAGTATCCGGACTATGACTGGCGGACGGAGAATCGGATCAAGAACTACTGGGAGCATTACACGCTGAACGATGGGGTGTGCGGGCAGGTGGCTTGGCTTTTGGAGGAGGCGGTGCGGTTGCGGGGGGACGTGCGATGCAAGGAGGCGCTGGTAAAGTTGGGGGAGTTTCTTTTGTTGGCGCAGATGCCGGAGCCGCAGCCGGGGTGGGCGCAGCAGTATGATCCGGAGATGCGGCCGATCTGGGCGAGGAAGTTTGAGCCGCCGGCGATGGCGGGGCGGGAGAGTGAAGATGCGATGCTTACCTTGATCCGCATTGCGAAGCTGACGCGGGAGGCGCGGTTTGTGGCGCCGATTGCGGCGGGGCGGGCTTGGTTGGAGCGGTCGATGCTGCCGAATGGGAAGCTGTCGCGGTATTACGAGTTGCAGTCGAACAAGCCGCTTTACATGACGGACGATTATGAGCTGACCTATGATGACAGTAAGCTGCCGAAGCATTATGGCTGGCAGAATGAGCCTCGGCTGAAGGAGATTGATGCGGCGATGGCGGGGTTGAGGCCGGGGGGTGAGGTGTTGAAGGCGAAGCCGACGGAGGCGGAGGTGCGGGCGATTTTGGCGGCGCTGGATGCGGAGGGGAAATGGGTCAGTGCGTATGATGGGGAGATGATGGTGGGGCAGCCGAAGTTCAAGGTGGGTGAGGCGTATGTTTCGAGTGCGGTGTTTGTGGCGAATGTGGAGGTGTTGTGTGGGTATTTGAGTGGGAGGTGAGGGGGGAGCTCGCTCGAAGGCACCAAGGCACGAAGGGGGCTTTTTTGGGACAGGATTAACAGGATTTTTGGGGATTAACAGGATTGGGGAGGGAGGCTGAGGGAGGCTCACACGGAGGCACTAGGGCACGAAGGGGGGGAGGCGAGGAGGGGGGACTGGGAGAGGGGGAGATGGGGGGAACGTTAATGGCGGAGGGTGGAGGGTGGAGAGGTAGGCAGGAGAATGGGGACAGGAGAATTTGGTTGATAGAGAGTGGAGGCAGTTGATTTCTTCTTCTGGGCGGCACGTGGAGGGGTGACGGATGGTTTGGGGGCTTGCGTGGGGGGGGATGTGGGGCTTGGGGGGGGGTTCGATTATGTCTTCTCTTATCATCCAGCCCCGCTCGCGTTTGTTTCATGGCCATTTTTGGGCTTATGCCACGGATATTAAGGCGAGGCAGGGGGAGCCTCAGCCGGGGGATGTGGTGACGCTGAAGGATGTTCGGGGGAAGCCGATCGGGAGTGCGATTTACAATCCGAAGTCGCAGATTTCGGCGCGATTGTTTTCCTACCGGCGGCAGGATTTGGATGCGGACTTTTTTTTGCGGCGGATTCAGCGGGCGCTGAAACTGAGGGTGGAGTCGGGGGTGGATGCGCGGTTGGCGCGGGTGGTGTGGAGTGAGTCGGACGGGCTGCCGGGGGTGATTGTGGATCGGTATGGGGATCACCTGGTGCTGCAGACGCTAACTTTGGCGATGGATCTGCGGATTGATTTGATCATTGAGGCGTTGAAGGAGGTGTACTCGCCTTTGTCGATCGTGGAGAGGAATGAGGCGCCGGTGCGGAAGGCGGAGGGGATGGAGCTGAGGAAGGGGGCGGTGTTTGGGGAGGTGCCGGCGCCGTTTGAAGTGAAGGCGGGGGGGATGGTCTTTCAGGTGGATGTGATGGAGGGGCAGAAGACGGGGTTGTACCTGGATCAACTGGATAGCTATGCGGAGGTGGCGAAGCTGGCGAAGGGTCGGCGGGTGCTGGATTGTTTTACGAACCAGGGTGGGTTTGCGCAGGCGTGTGCGCTGGCGGGTGCGACGTCGGTGCGGGCGGTGGATGTGAGTGCGACGGCGATCGAGGCGGCGCGGAAGAACGGGATTGCTGCGGGCGTGGATCAAATTGACTGGGTGGTGGAGAATGCGTTCGATTTTCTGAAGCAGTCGGAGATGCGGGGGGACCGGTATGATCTCATTGTGCTGGATCCGCCGTCATTCACGAAGACGAAGGGGAGTTTGAAGGATGCGATGCGGGGGTATAAGGAGATTCACCTGCGGGCGATGAAGATGCTGGAGGCGGGTGGGATGGTGGTGACGTTCAGCTGCTCTCACCATGTGAGCACGGGGGACTTTCACCAGGTGATCGTGGATGCGGCAGTGGATGCGCGGAAGGTGCTGCGTCAGGTGGCGACGTATGGCCAGCGGCCGGATCATCCGATCATTGCGACGCTGCCGGAGACGGAGTATTTGCGGGGGTATGCGTTTGAGGTGCAGGCGTCTTGGTGAAGTAGAGAGTGGAGAGTGGAGAGTGGATGCGAGGTGAGTTGTGAGTGGGACGAGGACGAGGACGAGGAGGACGGGGGGTTAGGGTTGTTCGGGGTTGGGTTGGGGGTGGAGTTGGCCGGGGGGGCCGTTGGGCCAGGGGGCGCCGGCTTCAATCCACTCGCGGAGGGTGCCGATTTCCATGTCGGTGAGGGTGACTTGGAGGCGGGGCATCATGCGCTGGTGGAGGCCCTGGCGGGAGACGGCTTCGAGGAGGAGGGATTGGTCGGGTTTGCCGGGGACGATGTAGGCGCGGCCGGAGGGGCCGGGGAGGAAGGGGGAGGCGTGATTGGAGAGGTTGAGGAGGGTGGGGTTGGCGCCGCTGTGACAGGCGAGGCAGTTCTTTTCCAGGATGGGTTTGACTTCGGTGGTGAAGAGTTTTTGAGCGGCGGCGGAGGCGGTGTCCTGGGTGGGGGTGCTGCGGCACATGGTCAGAATCGTGGCGGTGAGGAGGGCGATGAAGATGAGTGGGATGGATTTTAGGCGGAGATTCATGGGGTGAGCTTAGCGGGTGTGGGGGTTTGAGTCAGGCTTTAAATTGATGGCTTTGGGGTCGTGAATTTGCCTTGCGGGGGCGGTGGGTGCTGATAACGATAAGGCTTCGTTCATCATGAAAGTCTGCTCACTCAAAGTTCATTTCCTGGCGCTGATCATCCTTGGGGTGCTCGGGGGTGGGTGTTTTGCCCAAACCACTGTCAACGGGATTGCTGCTGTTGTGAACGGGACGGTGATTACGCAGTCGGAGGTGCGGGAGGCGGTGAAGGCGCAGGAGCAGGTGTTTCAGTTTCAGATGCGGGATGATCCGGTGGCTCTGGAGAAGGCGCTGGCGGAGCTGAAGGTGGGTGCGGTGGATAGTTTGGTCGACCGGGAGCTGATTTTGACGGAGTTCAAGAAGATCGGGGGGACGATCAAGGCGCAGTATGTGGAGGATGACATCAATAGCATTGTGCGGGAGAACTTTAAGGGGGACCGGGGTGCGTTTGTGATGGAGTTGGCGAAGACGGGGATGACGCTGAAGAAGTTTCGGGCGCTGCGGGAGAAGATGATCATTGTGCAGGTGATGCGGGGTCGCTACGCGGCGGAGCAGGCGCCGCCGACGCCGCTGGAGGTTCGGGATTACTACGAGAAGAATATTGATCGGTATCGGGACAAGGACATGATCAAGATTAGCACGATCACGGTGCCGAAGTTCACGGGGGATGCGAGTTCGACGGAGGCGTCGCAATTGAAGTTTGCGAAGGAACTGCGGGCGAAGGTGGTTGGGGGCGGTAACTTTAAGGAGACGGCGAAGACTTACTCGCAAGACAGTCGTTCGGAAGATGGTGGGGAGTGGCCGTGGATGGAGCGGACGCAGATGAAGAAGTCGATCGCGGATTCGGCGTTTGCGGTGAAGGAAGGTGGGGTCAGTGATGTGGTGGAAGATGAGGCGGCGTTTATCATCATCGCGGTGGATGCGAAGAAGCTGGGGACGCCTGAGCCGCTGGAGAAGGTGCGGGCGCAGATTGAGCGGATGATTCGGACGGAGAAGTCGAAGGCGGCGCTGGATGGGTGGTTGGAGAGCTTGAGGCGGAAGGCGAATATTAAGCGATACGACAAATAGGGGAGTAGAGAGTGGAGAGTAGAGAGTGGAGAGTGGGGAGTGGGGAGTGGATGCGGGGCGTCGGACGTTGAGGGAGTGTGACTGGCAGAAAGATGGGGGACCACGAATGGGTGGAGAACGTTGAACTGTGGGACACCGCAGAGGTGGGATGGCCGCAGAGGGGAGAATGTTGAAGGAATGAGATTGGTAGAAAGATTGAGGGTGGAAATATTTGGGGCCGCGAATGGGACGAAGGACACGAATGGGGAACGTTGAACTTTGAAAGTGGAGAGTGGAGAGTGGAGAGTGGAGAGTGGAGGCGCAGTCAGGGAGAGAGTGTTGGAGAGGGAGGGGGTAATTAGGACGAAGAGGGGGTCAGCGGGCGGGGGGGCGGAGCAGGTGATCGCGAAGATCAAGCCGATGCGGCATGCCATCCCAAAGCAGTTCAAGGAGCTGGAACTGCTGCCTCAAAAGCTCTTGTCCTCCATTTTCGGGGTTCGAAGCCGTTGCTGTCTCGGAAGGAACCTGCTACTCTTTATCTCATGATCGCTCGTTCTGAACTCTCTGCCGCTCTTCATGAACTGACGCCGCAAGACCGCGCTGGGCTGGCGGTGGAACTGATCGACAGCTTGGGGGATGAGGTGTGGAGTGACGAAGCCCTGGCCAGGCTGGCCGAAGAAAGGGAGACGGAGATGGAGAGCGGTGCCGTGCTGCCGCTGTCCTATGAGGAGTTCCTTTCCGGGCTGAACCGCCCCTCTGGCAGCGCATGAACCTGGAATTTCACCCCGCTGTCCAACGCGATGTGAATGAAATCACCGCCTACTATGAGCGGGAGGCGAGCGCGGAGCTGGCTGACCGTTTTTTCAATGCGGTGCTAGCGCAACTGGCCATCGTCGCAGCCCATCCGGAGCGCTGCTCCCCGTACCCACCCTGCCCGCGCTTTCAGCGGTCTTTCATCCCGGGCTTTCCGCATGTGATCCTCTTTCGCATGAGGCAGGGAAGGCCTCGCATCGTCGTCATCAAACATCAAAAGCAGCACCCGCGCCGGGGGCTGACGCGTTGGTGACCGATTCTCGAAATGCTTGCCCCATTGCCCAGCGGCGGAGCGGCCTCATTGGCGGCGTCAGCCGCTTGCCCGCTATTGATTTGATAGCGGATTGAATGCGCGTCTCACACCCTCTGACGGCTGGCTGTCAGGTTTTTTATGCGGTAGACCGTGTGGAATGGAAAGGACTGCTGGAGTTACGAAACCGTTCCTGCCCTGACGCCTGTCACGGGCGGGTGCGGCGTTGGAAGGCTTCGATGGCTTCGTATTCGGCGAGGCCGAGGGCGTCGTAGTCTTTGGCGTGCTGGCGGTTGAGGTCGGCGATGCTGAGTTCGAGGGAGGAGAGGGAGCCGTAGCGGGCGAGGGAGCGGGTTTTGCGCTCGAGCTGCAGGGGGCTGAGGGGGACGGCCATGTCGATCTCGTGGGCTTCAAAGGGTTTTTCTTTGCCGCGATAGCTCCACAAGGAGCAGGTGGCGGCCCAGTCTTCCCCTTCGCTCTGGCGGAGGGCGGCTTCGAGGAGGCGGAAGGTGATGCCGGCGACGGAGGAGGGGTCTGCGGCGTCGCCGGTGCAGTAGATTTGATGGGGCCGATGTTGGGCGAGGAGGCTCACCAAGGCGGCGAGGTCGTCCGGGGTGCTGTTGAAGCGGCGGTAGCGGCCTTTCTCATAGAAGGGGAGGTCGAGGAGGTGGACGCGGTCGCTGGTGAGGCCGAGGGATTGGGCGGCATCGCGAAGTTCGCCCCGGAGGATGAGGGCTTTCAATTGGCGGAGGGCGGGTGGGTCCTCGCCGAATTCGCCTTTTTCTTCGAGGATGCGGAGGATGGTGTTGGCGTATTGGGTTTGTTCTTTCCACTCGGCGGGGGTGACGACGGCGCTGCCGAGTTCGGCGAGGGTGGAGGCGAATTTGTCGGCCTCCGAGTCGGGGACGCGGAGGGAGCCGGAGGTGAGGGCGATGAGGCGGACGTCATGGCCCTGCTCGATGAGGCGGTCCATGGTGCCGCCCATGCCGACGATGGCGTCCTGGGGTTCGGGGCTGAGGATGAGGCAGCGTTTGGGGTAGGGCTTGGCGCGCTCGGGGCGGTAGGTGTCGTCGGCGTCGGGTTTGCCGCCGGGCCAGCCGGTGATGGTGTGCTGGAGGCGGTTGAAGATGCGGATGTTGAGCTGGTAGCCGGGGCCCTGTTCGGAGAGGAGGTCGGAGAGGCCGTGCTCGTTGTAGTCTTCGTCGATGAGTTTGAGGACGGGGCGACTTGTTTTGAGGGCCTGCCAGACGACGGCGCGGCGGGTTTCGGCGGGGGTCCAGGAGGCGGGGCCGACGAGCCAGGGGAGCTTGATGCGGGTGAGTTCGCGGGAGGCGCCGGTGTCGATGAAGAAGCGGGCGTGGGGGTGGTCCTGGAGGAAGGAGGCGGAGACGGCCTCGGAGACGGGGCCTTCGATGGCGCGGGCGGTGATGGCGGCTTTGTTCTCCCCCCAGGCCATGAGGACGAGGCGGCGGGCGCGGAGGATGGTGCCGACGCCCATGGTGATGGCGAAGTGGGGGACGTTTTCCTCTCCCCGGAAGTCGGAGGCGGCGTCCTGGCGGGTGACGCGGTCGAGGGTGATGCGGCGGGTGAGGGAGTCGCGGGAGGAGCCGGGTTCGTTGAAGCCGATGTGGCCGGTGCGGCCGATGCCGAGAATTTGAAGGTCGATGCCGCCGACGGTGTGGATTTTGTCTTCGTAGGCTTTGCAGTGGGCGAAGACTTGATCTGAGGGGATGGTGCCGGAGGGGATGTTGATGTTCTCGGCAGGGATGTCGATGTGGTCGAAGAGCTGCTCGCGCATGAAGCGGGCGTAGCTTTCGGGGTGGTCGGCGGGGAGGCCGTAGTATTCGTCGAGGTTGAAGGTGACGACGTTTTGGAAGCTGAGTTTTTCCTCGCGGTGGAGGCGGATGAGCTCGCGGTAGAAGGGGACGGGGGTGGAGCCGGTGGCGAGGCCGAGGACGGTGGGGCGGCCGGTGCGGGTGTTTTCCTCCATGAGGGTCTTCACTTCCTGGGCGAGCGCTTGAGCGGCGGCGGTGGAGGAGGGGAAGATCAATGTTGGGGTTTTTTCGTGGACTTCGGCGGGGGGGCGGGGGAAGGGCATGGCTGGGGGGACTAGGCTAGGACGGGGAGGTTTGACAGGATTGACAGGATTTATGAGGGATTAACGGGATTTTTGGAGGGGGAGGAGGGGATTTGGGGAGACTGGGAGAGGGTTTCGCACGGAGAGGCGCGGAGGCACGGAGGATTGGGGGAGCTGGATTGCGGATTGCGGATTTCGGATTTTGGATTGCGGAGTAGGGCGAAGACGAGGAGGAGGAGGAGGGGTTAGGCGGGGTTAGGCGGGGTTGGGGCGTAGGGTGTAGAGGACGGCCATGCGGACGGCGATGCCGTTTTCGACTTGCTGGTTGATGAGGCTGCGGTCGTAGTTCATACCGGCGTCGGTGATTTCGACGCCGCGGTTGACGGGGCCGGGGTGCATGAGCCAGGTTTTGCGGTCGCGGAGGATTTGGAGGCGGGTGTCGGTGAGGCCGAAGAGGCGGTGGTATTCGCCGACAGAGGGGAAGAGGGAGTCGGCCTGGCGCTCCATTTGGACGCGGAGGAGGTAGACGGTGTGGGGGTTCCAGTCGAGGGCGTCGGTCCAGTTGTCGAAGCGGGTGATTTCGCTGGGGGTGTCGCGAGGCATGAGGGTGCCGGGGGCGAGGTAGGCGACGTGCATGCCGAGGCGTCGGAGGAGGAGGCTGGTGGAGCGTGCGACGCGGGAGTGCTGGATGTCGCCTACGATGAGGATGCGTTTGCCGGGGAGTTCGTTGTGGGTGACTTCGCGGAGGGTGAAGGCGTCGAGCAGGGCCTGGGTGGGGTGGGCGTGCCAGCCGTCGCCGGCGTTGATGACGGAGGCGCGGGTGTTTTGGGCGATGAGGTTGGGGATGCCGGATTGTTTGTGGCGGACGACGATGTAGTCGAGGCGCATGGCTTCGAGGGTGTCGATGGTGTCGACGACGGACTCGCCTTTGACGACGGAGGAGGAATCGACATCGAAGCGGGTGACGTCGGCGGAGAGGCGGGAGGCGGCGACTTCGAAGGAGGAGAGGGTGCGGGTGGAGGGCTCGTAGAAGAGGGTGAGCATGGTGCGACCTTTGAGGGTGGGCACCTTTTTGACGGAGCGTTTGAAGAGGTCTTTGAAGGGGGTGGCGTTGGCGAGGATGAACTCGATTTCCTCATCCTGCAGGGAGGCGATGTCGAGGAGGTCTTTGCGGGGTGACATGGGGTGTTAGTGGGAGGCGGACGATTCGATGAAGACGCCGTCGACGGGGTCGACTTCGGTGAATTGGACGGTGATGCGTTCGTTTTCGGCGATGTGGATGGTGTGGGCGGTGAAGTCGGGCTGGATGGGGAACTCGCGTCCGCCGCGGTCGACGAGGACGGCGAGCTGGACGCAGGCGGGGCGGCCGAAGTCGAGGAGTTCGGCGAGGGCGGCGCGGATGCTGCGGCCGGTGAAGATGACTTCGTCACAGAGGACGACGCGGGCGCCGTCGATGTCGAAGGGGATGTCGGAGCCGATGAGGGTGGGGAGATCGCGCAGGGAGCCGAGGTCGTCGCGGTATTGGGTGATGTCGAGGGTGCCGACGGGGACGGGGGCGCCGGACTGGGATTCGAGGGAGCGGGCGAGGCGTTCGGCGAGGGGGACGCCGCGTTTGTGGATGCCGACGAGGACGAGGGGCTGATCTTTTTTGCAGGTGCTGCCGTTGAGGATTTCGGTGGCCAGACGGTGGATGCTATCCGCTATGGTGGCGGGGTCCATGAGCAGGCGTGAGTCTGGGGATGGCATGGTTTGAAGGGGAGGCTATAAGGGAGGTGGGGGGAGTGCAAGTGGGTTCGTGGGGGAGAATGGGGGGATTTGGGGTTTGGGGGAGAGAGGGACACGCCTCGGACAGGCGTGGTACTTTGGCGGAGTTTTGGGGGAGGCAGGACGGGGGTGGGACAGGTGGGGGATTTTTTGGGAGGAGGGACACGCCTGGGACAGGCGTGGTACTTTGGGGGTGGTTTTTTGATGGATTCGGGATTGCGCGGGGTTGGGGGGCATGGCAGGGCTTGTGGGTGCCTGAGGTGCGTCCCATGAAGTATTTGACGGTGATTCGTCATGCGAAGTCGAGCTGGAATCAGCCCGGGCTGGCGGACCATGATCGGTGCTTGAATGATCGGGGGAATCGGGCGGCGCCTGCGATGGCGAGGTTTCTTTGGACGACGTATTTGGGCGGGGAGAATTCGGAGCCTTTGCTGCCGCGTCCGGCGCGGTTGATTTCAAGCACGGCGTTGCGGGCGCTGACGACGGCGCAGATCATGCGGGAGACGTTTCAGATGCCGAAGGAGCATTTGCATCTGGATCAGGGGCTTTATCTGGCGACGGAGGAGAAGCTGATTTCGGCGGTGCGTGAGTTTGATGAGTCCTGGGGTCATGCGGTGGTGTTCGGGCACAATCCAGGGATGCATGATTTTGTGAATCGGCTGCTGGCGCGGGCGCGGGTGCCGAAGTTTCCGACCTGCGCGGTGGCGATCATGGCGCTGCCGAATGAGTTTTGGGCGCTGACGGATTGGAATGAGGCGCAGTTGGTGGGGTTTTTGACGCCGAAGACGCTTGAGCGGCGGTTTCCGGATGTTTACCGGGACATCAGTGATGGGGATGATGATTGAGGGGAGGCGGGGGATGCTGAGGGGCTTGCGTTTTGGGGTGGGTGATGTTGATTGTTTGGCACAGCCTTAGGGCTGAGTTGGCTTTTCTCTATCATGTGCGGCATTTTTGGATTTTCAGGGTTTCGGGATGAGCGGGTTTTGGCGCGTATGGCCAAGGCGATGAGGCATCGGGGGCCGGATGGGGAAGGGATTTATGAGGCGCCGGAGGGGGTGGCGTTTTCGATGGGGATGGTGCGGCTGAGCATCATCGATTTGCACACGGGTTGGCAGCCGGTTTACAACGAGGATCACAGTGTGGCGGTGTGTTACAATGGGGAGTGCTACAACTATGTGGAGTTGCGGGCGGAGTTGGAGGCGAAGGGGCACCATTTCCGGACGCACTCGGACACGGAGTGTTTGGTGCATGGGTTTGAGGAGTGGGGGATCGATGGGCTGCTGGGGCGGTTGAACGGGATGTTTGCGTTTTGTTTGTATGACGTGCGGAAGGGGGAGTTTCACCTGGCGCGGGATCGGTTTGGGCAGAAGCCACTGTATTATCATCAGGGGGGTGGGAAGTTTGCGTTTGCGAGCGAGGTGAAGAGTTTGCTGGAGTGTCCGCAGGTGAGTGCGGAGCCGAATTTGGATGCGATCGATGCGTATCTGACGCTGCGGAATGTGCCGGAGCCGGCGACGATGTTTGCGGGGGTGAAGATCCTGCCGGTGGCGCACCGGATGCGGTATCGGATGGCGGACGGGGATATGGAGATCAAGCGCTACTGGGAGGTGCCGCTGCTGGATGAGCGGACGGCGGTTTACAAGAGTGAGGAGGCGTATTTTGAGGCGTTTGAGAGCCTTTTTGATGATGCGGTGCGGCTGTGCATGCGGAGTGATGTGCCTGTGGGGGCGTATCTGAGCGCGGGGGTGGATTCGTCGCTGACGGTGGCGGGGATGAGGAAGTATTCTTCAGATATCAACACGTATTCGATCGGGTTCAATTCACCGGTGGATGAGACGGCTGGGGCGCGGGAGACGGCGGCGTTTTTGGGGACGAAGCATCATGAGATCCTTTGCGAGGCGGAGGATTTCAATTTGTTGCCGAAGGTGGTGTGGCACATGGATCGTCCGGTGGGGGATGCGCTGATCCTTGCGTTCTACAAGCTGGCGCAGGGGGCGAGCAAGGATTTGAAGGTGGTGCTGGGTGGGGAGGGGGCGGATGAGGCGTTTGCGGGGTATTCGTTTCACAAGGTGATGTGCCAGGTGGAGAAGGTGCGGCGGGTGTTTCCGTTTGCGCCGGCGCTGGGGGCGAAGGTTTTCGAGATGCTGCCGCACGGGGTGCTGAACAAGCTATTTTCGTTTCCGGCGGATTTGGGGAGCCAGGGGCAGAAACGGGTGGTGGCGTTTTTGAAGGGCTACAACGGGCGGGATCTGAATCACAATGTGAATGCGCTGCGGACGCTGTGGGGGCAGGATGAGCGGCGGGCTGTGTATTCGGAGGGGTTCAAGCAGCGGGCCAACGAGTCGCTATGGATGAATGTGGAGCAGGAGAAGGACAAGCACGGGCCGTTTTTGGATCGCATGCTGAAGTTGCAGTTTGATGAGTGGCTGCAGGATTGGGCGTTGATCCGGCAGGACAAGAATACGATGGCGCACAGCCTGGAGTATCGGCTGCCGTTTTTGGATCACCGGTTGATGGAGCTGGCGTTTTCGATGCCTGCGGAGCTGAAGATTCGGGGCAAGACGGACAAGTATGTTGAGCGTCGTTTGGCGGATAAGGTGTTTCCGGAGCACATTGCGCGGCGGAAGAAGATCCCGTTCTATTTGCCTGTGGAGTTCTTCTTGGAGAAGGCGCCGTTTCAGGCGCTGGTGAAGGACAATCTGAATGAGGCGGCGGTGAAGCGGCGGGGGTATTTTGATCCGAAGGCGGTGACGGCGCTGGTGGAGAAGATGCACGCGACGCGTGAGTTCCTATACTGCAAGCAGGTGGTGTCGCTGGTGGTGCTGGAACTGTGGCACCGGATTTTTGTGGATAGGGAGATTCGGTTTGAGTGAGGTCAGGGTGCGGGCGGGGATTTTTGGGTTTTGGGTTTGAGGGAGGGTGCAATCGGGGGTTGGGTGATTGCAGTTTGTCAGACATCTTGACAAGGCTAGGGGAATGAGATGGGATGAGTTAATGGAGCAGGGTATCAAGAGGCGCTTTTCGACTTTAAGCCGGGTGTGTGGCTTCTTGCTGTTGGTTTTTCTCGTTGCTGGTGGGATGGTTTTTTGGAGGGCTTACCAGGATGTTAGGGCGGGGCAACGAAGATTGGCGGAAGTGGCGAGGATGGAGGATGCTGAACGGACGGCGCTCTTTCAGGGGTGTCTAGGAATGGCGAATCGAGAGCTAGGGCCGGTAGAGTCCGAGCACTGGCCAGCGGTAGTGGCGGCGCTCAAACCCGAGCGCGTTCACGTGAGGGACAACGGGGTCGTTGTTGAGTTGAATGCGAAGAGTCTGCGCTACGCTGCTCTGCTCTTAAGCCGAAAAGGCGAGGGAGATTCGTGGAAATTGTTTCTCGTCAACTTCGATGGCGCGAACGAGTTTTGGCCCTCGGATCAAGTGGAATAGGATGGCGGCAAACTGGGTGCTGGTTCTATTTTTGGGCTTCCCATAGGGTGCGCCAGTGGTCTAGGCGTTCTTTGATGCGGGCTTCGAGGCCGTGGGTGGTGGGTTCGTAGTAGGTGCGGCCGCCTTCGATGCAGCGCTGGGGGACGAAGCCGTCTTCGTAGTCGTGAGGGTAGAGGTAGCCTTCGCCGTGGCCGAACTGTTTGGCACCGGCGTAGTGGCCGTCGCGGAGGTGTTGGGGGACGGGGAGAGTGCGGCCGGTTTTGATGTCCTCCAGGGCGGCGTTGATGCCGGCGTAGGCGCGGTTGCTTTTGGGAGCGGTGGCGATGTAAACAGCGGCGTGGGCGAGGGGGATGCGGGCTTCGGGCATTCCGACGAATTCGGCGGCCTGATGGGCGGCCATGGCGACGCGGAGGGCGTTGCTGTCGGCGAGGCCAACGTCTTCGCTGGCGGCGATGACGATGCGGCGCGAGATGAAGCGGATGTCCTCCCCTGCGTAAAGCATTTTGGCGAGCCAGTAGAGGGTGGCGTCGGGGTCGGAGGCGCGCATGCTCTTTATAAAGGCGCTGATGGTGTCGTAATGGGCGTCGCCATCGCCATCATAGACGACGGTTTTTTGTTGGACGGATTGTTCGGCGACTTGGAGGGTGATGTCGACGATGCCGCTGGCGTTGGCGGGGGTGGTGAGGGCGGCGAGTTCGAGAGCGTTCAGGGCTTTGCGCGCGTCGCCATCGGCGATGGTGGCGAGGTGGGCGGCGGCGTCGGGGTGGAGGTCGATGCTGAGGAAGCCGAGGCCACGTTCTTTGTCGGCGAGGGCGCGCTGCATGACGGCGAGGAGGTCGTCCTGGGTGAGGGGTTCGAGGGCGAAGATTTGGGAGCGGGAGACGAGGGGGCTGTTGACGTAGAAGAAGGGGTTGTGGGTGGTGGCGCCGATGAAGCGGAGGGTGCCGCGTTCGATGTGGGGTAGGAGGACGTCCTGCTGGGCTTTGTTGAAGCGGTGGATTTCGTCGACGAAGAGGATGGTGGCGCGGCCGTCGAGGCGGAGGTAACCGGCGGCGGCTTCAGCGGCGTTGCGGATGTCGGCGACGTTGCTTTCGACGCCGCTGAGGTTGATGAAGTGGCACTTGGTTTCGAGGGAGATGATGTGGGCGAGGGTGGTTTTGCCGACGCCGGGTGGGCCGTAGAAGAGGAGGGAGGAGAAGCGGTCGGCCTCGATGGCGCGGCGGAGGAGCATGCCGGGGGCGATGAGGTGCTGCTGGCCGGCGTATTCGTCGAGGCAGCGGGGGCGGACGCGGGCGGAGAGGGGGGTGTTTTGGGAGGGGACCTCGGCGGGCGCGGGTGGGGGCGCGGGGGAGTGGAAGAGGTCGGACATGGGGACGATGGGGGATAGACTGGGTGGGGACTAAGGGGCTTCTCCGACGGCCCGAAGCACCGTCAGCCGGAGCGCGGGACTAAAGATGCTGCTGGCCAATGGCACAGAGATTCAAGATGACAGAGGTGTCGGTGACGACAATCACAGTCTGCCGAGGGAACGCAGGGTTTGAAGATCCTGAGCGAAGGCGTCCTCAGTGAAACAAGAGATGCGACGTTCATTGAGCACTTCATCAAAGGCGTGAAGGTCGAGTCCAGCCATTCGAGCCGCGACGAGGCGCGAGACATGACCTGCGGCGTAGGCACCGCAGGCCAAGTCGAGAAGGATTTCACCTTCACCCATTTCGGCAAGCGCGGGGTCGTCGGGTAGAGTGATCGTCATGGGTTCAAGGTAACCGATGACTGAAGGGCGGGCAAGACTGCTGTGCTGCCACCAAGAGAACGGGGCTCAAGGGATGAGGGCGGGGTTGTAGGGCCAGAGGGCTGCGGGGACCTTCGAGGGCGCGGGGGAGTGGAAGAGGTCGGACATGGGGACGATGGGGGAGGAAGCGGGTTTGGTGCGAGGCGAAAAGGTTTATCTTTGCGGATTCATTGGGGGTCGTCGGGTGGTGTGGGATGGCCTACGGCAGCGAGTTTGATTGCAGCCCAGGTGCCTTCTCGTGCTAAGGAAATGTATGGGTCGATTACAGCGAGGGATCCGATCCCAGGAATCCGGACGACATTTTCATCATGCAGATCATGGGCAAGGATCCCTGTCACGGGGTGGAGATAGGCGAAGTAGCCATCGTCAAGGATGCCATCGTGCCTGAGTTGAATGGGCGCGAAACCCATTGCGGCCATCAGATCATCGGTCTCGGGTTTGCTCACCAGCGGACGTGTGGTGTCCACTTCGACGTGGGGTTGAGAAACGACTGGGGCGAGTTCTTTGCTTTTGGCATTGATGGTGAAACCTTCAAGGCGATAAGCCGTCTCTGGGAATAGCGCTGCATGGAGACGCATCCGCGTCAGGTAATCGCCAAGAAGGCTGAAGTTCACACTGTGATAGAGTCTTTTGACCCACCGACCGGTTTCTTGATCATGGTAAACCTGATGTTCAGCTCCTCCCCGGTTGCCTTGAGCGCTCCATAGACGGGCAAAATGGTCTTCGTCATGAATGATGGCGTCGTGCTCTGCCCATTTTCTGAGGGCGTGGCGACCTGCTCGGTCAATGGGGCCGAGTCGACTTAGCTCGCGGAGTTGCTGCGGGAGCTGCGGGATTTCAGATAATCGTAGCCCTTGAGCGCCTGCGCGGTAGTGAGTTTCGGCCTGTTTGAAATCGAATCCGCCGTTGCCTTCGTCGCCAGTGAGGTCGGCTGGGGCACGGTGATATTGAAGAGCGGCTTCGATGGGGTGTATGGCATAATGACGTTGGGAATGTAGCCTGAAAGCCTGGAGGGTCAAGTTTGGGTCGGCCTGTCCGCCGCCCTCGCCGAAGGGATTCGGAGCAGGGGTGGGAAAGGAGTTGGCCATGCCGGGTGCGAAGAGGGGGCGCCGGGGTTAGGGGATGAGGGCGGGGTTGTAGGGCCAGAGGGGGGTGAGGGCGGCGTTTTCGACCCAGCCGCGGAGGGGGGCGGGTTGGTAGGGGATTTCGCAGTAGGTCCAGGCGCCGCGGACTTCGAGGATGCGGGTGGCGGAGCCGGGGGGGAGGTCGATGACGGGGCCGGCGGTGGCGGCGGCGGCGGAGTGGGCGCGGGTGTCCTTGGAGGTGACGAGGGCGATTTGGTCGGTGCGCTCTTTGGGGGTGGGGCGGACGAGGAGGAAGACGATGGCGAAGGTCAGAATGCAGGTGCCGAGGACGGAGATGATTCGGGCGGGGACGCGGAGTTTTGAGGTGAGGATGAGCCAGCCTGCGGGGAGGACGAGGAGCCAGAAGCCGAGGGCGGCGAGCAGGGTCCACTGATTTTGGCTGAGTTTCAGGCTCCAGTCGTGGAGGGGGGAGGCGGGCTGGTAGGAGAGGAAGCGGAGGCGTTCGTCGAGGAGTTGCAGGTTCTGGCGGAGTTCGGGGTCGTTGGGGGTGAAGAATTGGGCGCGGCGATACCAGAGGGCGGCGCGGCCGAGGTCGCCGGCGCGGTAGCGGGCGTGGCCGATGAGTTCGAAGAGTTCGGGGCTGAGCTGGGCTTTGTCGGGGTCTTTGACGAGGGATTCGGCGAGGTATTGGGTGTCTTTGAATTTGCCTTTGGTGAAGGCTTCGCGGGCTTTGGTGTAGGTGGTGTCGGGGTCCTGGGCGGGGAGGGTGGCGGTGAGTGAGAGGAGGAGGGCCAGGGTGGCAAGGGTTTTTGTGGTGGTCGCGGTGGCGGATTGGCTGGCTTCGCTGAGGGCGGTGGTTTTGAGGGATTCGAGGTGGCGGAGGATGTCTTTGCGCTCGGCGGGGGTGAGGGGTGTGGCGGGGGTGGTGGGGCCGGCGAAGTTGTGGTCGGCGTAGCGTTTGAGGAGGGCGGCGTATTCGGGGCGGTCCTGGGTGTCCGGGCGGGCGGCGGTGAGGAGGAACTGGGAGGCGCGGCGGAGGAATTCTTGATCGGGGAGGGAGGATTCGGTGACGGCGGACCAGGCTTGGCGGATCTGGCCGGCGGGTCCGGCGGCGAGGCGGGCGCGTTTTTGGGCGGAGGCACGGCCGATGAAGGCGAGGGCGAGAGCGAGGAGGGGGAGGCTTTGGGCGGCCCAGAAGAGGGGCTGCTGGAGGAGGGGGGGCTGGGTGGCGGGTTTGATCCAGGTGGCGGTGGCGGGGAGTTCGGTGAGGATGTCGGCGAGTTCGGCGCGCGGGGCGACAGCGGGAGGAGGGGCGTCTGCAGCGATGGAACCGTCGGCGGGTGAGCCGTCTGGTTTGGCGGCGACCGGGGCGGGGGCTTCGATTTTGAGGGGGATGGGGGAGGTCTGGAGGACGACGTATTTTTTCTGGGTGGGGCTGAAGAAGACGATTTCGTAAGGGGGCAGGATGGCGTGGGCTTTCTGCGGGACGATAACGGTGGAGTAGTTGACGGTGCGTTCGACGGTGGGTTGGAGGACGGGGTCGATGGTGCCTTCGGCGTTGAAGCGGCGGGAGGGGTAGGTTTTCCAGTCGGCGGGTTCGCTGAGTTTGGGTTCGGTGAGGGCGTCGAAGTTGCCGGAGCCGGTGACGCTGAGTTCGACGCTGATGGGGTCGCCGACTTTCAGGCCTTCGGTGGGGGAGGCTTTGGCGGAGAGGGTGAAGTCACCGACGGCGCCGGAGAAGGAGGCGGGTTTGCCTTCGGTGGGAAGAGGGATGACTTTGACAGGGATCTGGCTGCTTTTGGCGATGATTTTTTGGGGTTCGGCAAAGGGGAAGCCGCCGAAGGGGGAGTTCGCCATGCCGCCCTGGCCCATGACCTCGACGAGGAGTTCCTGATTGGCGGGGCCGATTTTGAGGTCGCCGGTGCGGAGGGCGGAGATGGTGGAGCGGAAGGTGAAGACGTTGAAGCCGATGTTGGCGACGACTTCCTGGGATTGTTCGGCCTGTTGAGGGAAGCGCTGGATGGCGAAGTCGTCTTTATTGATGTCGATGAGGCCGAAGCGGCGGAGGCCCATTTGGCGGGGGACGTAGAGAGCGGCGGAGAGGGGGACGAGTTCGCCCTGGTAGATTTCGGTTTTGCCGATTTCGAGTTGGAGGAAGGCTTCTTCGGAGCTGGGTTGGCCGGGGTTGGCGCTTTGGGTGTTGACCTGACCCTGGACGACTTTGAATTGGACTTCGTTGCTTTGGACGGTCTGATTTCCGAGGGTGACGGTTTGGGCGGGGATAACGAAGTCGCCGGGTTCGGTGCCGACGAGGGCCCAGGTGAAGGTCACCTTGGAGGAGGTGACGCCGTTGATCATTTGGAACTGCTGGGAGGTGGAGACGGAGGAGACCTGCTGGACCTGGAGCGGGAGGCGGAGTTCGGGGAGGGCGGTGGGGGCGGCGCCGCTGACTGAGATGGTGTAGGCGACGTTTTGGTTGGGGCGCGCCTGGGCGGGGGCGATGGAGGCTTTGACCTCAATGCCTGCGTTTTGGGCTGCGGCGGGGAGGGTGAGCAGGAGGAGGAAGAGGAAGGAGAGGAGGCGGGGCATGAGGGGCGGTGATCAGTGAGTAGTCAGTGGTGAGTAGGCGGACTGGGATTACCAGTCTTTGCCTTTGACGGGTTGCTGACGTTGGCGGGAGAATTGCACGGCTTTTTGGTCGTCGGCGTAGGTGCGGAGGAAGGTGCGGGCTTCGTTGGGGGAGAAGCCGGTGTCGTCGCGGCGTTCGCCGTCGGCTTGTTCGGCTTGTTGGGCCTGCTGGGATTCTTTGTCGCCGGGTTGGTCGCCTTCAGCGGAGATGTCGCCTTCGGGGACTTCGCCGGGTTTTTCGTTTTCGTCTTTATCGCCTCCTTGCCCTTCTTCTTGAGGGTCGCCATTGGAGCCTTTTTCGCCTTGCTCACCGTCTTCGCCGCATTCACCGCCGGGTTGGTCGCCGTCTTGTCCTTGATTGCCGTCTTCGCCTTTGTCGCCTTTTTCTCCCTTATCGCCCTTGTCTCCTTTGTCGCCTTTGTCCTTTTTGCCCTGCTGCTTTTGTTGCTCCTGTTTTTGCTGTTCCTGGAGTTCGTCGAGGCGTTTCTGGACGAAGTCGCGGTTTTCGAGGAGTTCTTTGTTGTCGGGGTCGAGTTGGAGGGCGGCGTTGAGGTGGCGGAGGGAGTCGGTCCAGGCTTTGATGGTGAACTTGGGTTGTTTGGCCATGGCGCGGTCGCCTTGATCGTAGAGGGAGTGACCGAGGCCGTGGTGGGCTTTTTTTTGCAGGGTGGGGTCGGTGGATTCGAGGGCCTGGGAGAAGGCGCCGACGGCGGCGTCGAACTTTTGGAGTTGGTGTGAGGCGCGGCCGAGACCAAGGGCGATGGCGGTGCGCTGCTGGGGGCTGGGGCTGCTTTCGAGGCTTTCGCTGTAGAGTTTGGCAGCGGCTTCGAAGTCTTCGCTATCGAGAGCGCGGCTGGCCTGGCGGGCTTTTTGAGTGGCGGAATCTGACCAGTCGGGGAGGTAGCTGGCGATGGAGGCGTCTGCGGGTGAGGCGGCGAGGAGGAGGGATGCGGCGAGGGTCGCGCGGGCGGCGGGAGCGGATGCGGGTTGCGATGCGGTGGGTCGGAGGAGCCAGGCCATGATCAATGATACGATGGCGAGGGAGAGAGGCCAGTAAAAGCGTTCGATGGGTTTGGAGGTGGATTTGGACTCGCCTTCCTGCTGGTCGAGGGCGGCGAGGACCTGGTTGACGATGCTGGCGTCGATGGATTGGGCATTGAGGGGGAGGTATCGGCCACGGGTGGCTTGGGCGACCTGGCGGAGGACGTCTTCTTCGAGGGCGGTTTTGACGACGTTGCCATCGGAGTCGCGGATCCATTCGCCCTGGTTGTTGGGATCGGGGTCGGGGATGAGGCTGCCGGCCTTCGTGCCGACGCCGATGCTGAGGATGATGATGTTTTTGTCAGCGGCGAGCTTGAGGAAGCCAGCGAGTTCGGGGTCGGGTTCGCCGCCGTCGCTGAAGAGTACGAGGCCGTGATTGCGAGCGGGGGTCTTTTCGAAGGATTCGAGGGCAAGTTTGATGGCGCGACCGAGTTCGCTGCCGCCGCGGGGGATGGAGAAGACGTCGAGGCTTTGGATGGATTCGGCGACGGCGGCGTGGTCGGTGGTGAGGGGGGCCTGGAGGTAGGCATTGCCAGCAAAGGCGATGAGGCCGACGCGGTCGCCAGCGAGGAGCGTGAGGAGGTCCTGGGCGGCGAGCTTGGAGCGGGTGAGGCGATTGGGGACGAGGTCGTCGGCGAGCATGGAGCGGGAGGTGTCGACCGCGATGATGACGTTGCGGCCGGTTTCACGCTGGGGCTGTTCTTCTTCGCCGTATTGAGGGCCTGCGGCGGCAATGATGAGGAGGCAAAGGGCGAGAATTTGGAGGAGGAAGGCGGTCCAGGAACGGAGGGGGGAGATGCCGGAGACGAGTTGCTGGCGGAGGCGGGGGGAGGTGAAGGAGGCGAGGGCTTTGCGGCCGCTGTGGTCGGCGAGGAGTTTGCCAAGCAGGAGGATCGGGGCGGCGATGAGAACCCAGAGCCAGGTGGGATGGGTGAAGGTGAGGGTGGGGGGCATTGGGGGGAGTGGGATCAGTGATCAGTAATCAGTGGTCAGTAAGCTTTGATGAGTGATCAGTAGGCAGTGGCGAGTGGTTCTGGGCTGTGATGGGTAACGGTTGGGGTGGGGAAAAATGTGCAGTTAGGCGGCGAGTTCGGCGAAATAGAGGCGACCGGCGGCGGTGGGGAGGGCGCTGGAGATGATGACGGGGAGGGTTTGGCCAATACGATCGGCGGCGTGGTTGACGACGATCATGGTGCCATCGGGGAGGTAGCCGACGGCTTGGTGTTTGTCTTTGCCGGGTTTGGCGAGCTGGATGGTGGTGCGGTCGCCGGGGGCGAGGCGGGGCTGGAGGGCGAGGGTGAGTTCGTTGAGGCTGAGAACGGTGATGTTGCGGAGGCGGGCGACTTTGGCGAGGTTTTCGTCGTTGGTGAGGAGGCGGGCGTTGAGGTCGCGGGCGAGGGAGACGAGCATGGTGTCGACTTCGCCTTCGCCGGCGCGGGGGAGTTCCTCGTGGACGGTGAGTTCGATGTGGCGGTTTTCGCGGAGGAGGCGGACTTCTTCGAGACCGCGTTTGCCGCGATCGGATTTGATGGGGTCGCGGGAATCGGCGAGGCGCTGGAGTTCGTCGAGGACGAAGCGGGGGACGACGAGGGCGGAGGAGAGGAAGCCGGTGGCCATGATGGTCTGGACCCGACCGTCGATGATGATGTTGGAATCGAGCAGGAGAGGCTCGCCTTCGGAGCTGTCGCGGCGGAAACGGACGTAGGGGATGACGACAGCGAACTGGTCGCGCTCGCTGCGGAGGGCGAAGGTGATGCCGAAGAAAGAGAGGGCCGCGTAGACGATGATCTCGATGATGTTGAGGATGGAGTCACCTTCTTCGATGGATTTGAACCAGGTGAGTTGGAAGATGCCGACGCGGGTGACGAGCCAGGCGCAGAACAGGCCGATCAGGAGGCCGAAGGTGGCATGCGAGAAGTCGCGCATGGTGAACCGGACGAAGAGCCGATCCAAGGTGAGCAGGAGGCCCATGAACCCGGCACCGATGAGGGCCCCGGTCCAAGCCGGGTATTGCAGACCGTGGGCGATGATGATGCCGGTGAAGACGGTGAGCGCGAAGTAGATGGCGCGGACGACGCGGATGGACCAGGGGGAAGGTGGTGACATCTGCGTTCAGGGTGCTGGGAGAGTCCGCTGAGAGAGTGCGGGACGGGGATCAATTGTCACCAATGCCGACGGCGCGCAGGGGACTGGTGGCGGCGCGGCCGATGCGGTTGAGGAAACTGGGTTCGTCGGCGACGGGGTCTTCGGTGCCGGCAGGGGTTGGGGCGGTGATGATCTTGGCGGTTTCCGCGTTGTTTTCAGGCGCCAGATTTTGGGGGGCGATGGTGGCGGGGCGGACGGTTGGGGCGTTGAGGGGGACCCAGGCGCGGCTGACGGTGTCGTAGCGCATCGCGGATTGCGGGGTGGGCTGGCCTTTGGGTTTCGTGAGACCGCAGGAAGCGAGGAGAGTGATGGCAGAAAGGGCGGCGGGGAATTGAAGCTTCATTTTAGGCAGGTAACGGCTGTCATTTAAGCGCAGTTGATCGGGTCTGACAAGGATGGCCTTTGCGGGGGTGGGTTGGGCTTGCGCGGGAGGAACGGGTGATTCAGGGTGGGAGGCATGCGAACGATCACGAGTGTGGAGGACCTGGAGGACGAATTGAGCTGCCCGACAGAGGGCGTTTTGGAGGTTTTGCGGGCGGTGCAGGGGGATGTGATGGTGCTGGGAGCGGGAGGCAAGATGGGGCCGACGCTGGCGCGGATGCTGAGGCGGGGGATGGATCGACTGGGGCAGAAGGAGAGACGGGTGATCACGGTGTCGAGGTTTTCCAATGAGCGAGAGGTGAGGGCGCTGCTCAAGGGGGGAGTGGAGGTGGTGAAGTGCGATTTGCTGGATCGGGCGGGGGTGGCGGCGTTGCCGGAGGTGCCGAATGTGATTTACATGGCGGGACAAAAGTTTGGGACGAGTGGGGAGCCTGAGTTGACGTGGGCGATGAATACGGTGGTGCCAGCGGTGGTGATGGAACGGTTTTCGAAGGCGCGGATGGTGGTGTTTTCGACGGGGTGTGTGTATCCTCTAGCGCCGATTTCGGGCTCGGGATCGCGTGAGGGGGATGCGCTGGGGCCGCCGGGGGAGTATGGGAATTCGTGTGTGGGACGGGAGCGGGTGTGTGAGTATTTTTCGAAACGCAACGGGACGCCGATGCTGTTGTTTCGACTGAGCTATGCGATCGATTTGCGTTACGGCGTGCTGATGGATGTGGCGAGCAAGGTGATGCGGAGAGAGCCGGTGGATGTGACGATGGGGTATGCCAATGTGATCTGGCAGGGGGATGCGAATGCGAGGGCGATTCAGTGTTTGGGGAGGGTGGAGAGTCCGGCGGTGGCGTTGAATGTGACAGGGATGGTGCGGGTATCGATTCGGGACTTGGCGATGGGTTTTGGGGAGCGTTTGGGGGAGAAGGTAGAGGTGGTGGGTGAGGAGGCGGAGGTGGCGTGGTTGTTTGATGCGAGCCGGTCGTATGAGTGGTTTGGGCCGCCAACGATTTCGTTGGACGAGATGATCGATGCGACGGTGGAGTGGTGTCGGAGGGGTGGGGAAGTTTTGGGAAAACCGACGCATTTTGAGGTGCGTGACGGGGCTTATTGAGGAGGATGGATGATGGAAAAAGAGATTCGTGAATTGATCAAGGCAGGGGTGGCGATTCCGGCGCAGCCGTTGGCGTTGACGGCGGGGAGGAAGCTGGATGAGCGGAGGCAGCGGGCGCTGACGAGGTATTATTTGGACGCGGGTGTGGGTGGGGTGGCGGTGGGGGTGCACACGACGCAGTTTGCGATTCGAGAGGTGGGTTTGTATGAGCCGGTCTTGGCGTTGGCGATGGAGGAGATGGGGCGAGTGGAGCGGCCGGTGGTGAAGGTGGGGGGAGTGTGTGGTGACACGCGACAGGCGGTGAATGAAGCGATGGTGCTGAGGCGATTGGGGTATGATGCGGGGTTGCTGAGTTTGGGGGCGATGAAGGAGGCGGCGGTGGATCAATTGGTGGAGCATTGTCGGGCCGTGGCGGAGGTGCTGCCGGTGGTGGGGTTTTATTTGCAGCCGAGTGTGGGAGGGCGGGTGCTGCCGCATGATTTTTGGCGGCGGTTTGTGGAGATCGAGCAGGTGGTGGCGATTAAGATGGCGCCATTCAATCGCTATCAGACGCTGGATGTGGTGCGGGCGGTGATGGAGTCGGGGCGCGACGATATTGCGCTTTATACGGGGAACGATGACAACATCGTGGCGGACTTGGTGACGCCGTTTGGGTTTGGAGGGGAGGAACGGCGTGTGGTGGGCGGGTTGCTAGGGCACTGGTCGGTGTGGACGAGTGGAGCGGTGAGGTTGCTGGAGCGTTGCAGGGTGGAGGGAGCGACACCGGAGTTGTTGCGGTTGGGTGTCGAAGTGACGGACTGCAATGCGGCGTTTTTTGATGCGGCGAACGGGTTTTGCGGGTGCATAGCGGGCCTGCATGAGGTGCTGAGGAGACAGGGGCTTTTGGAGGGCATCTGGTGCCTGGATGAGCGGGAGGGATTGAGTCCGGGGCAGAGGGGGGAGATTGACCGGGTTTATGCGGCCTATCCGCATTTGAATGATGATGCGTTTGTGGCCGAGCGACGGGATGGCTGGCTGAGGTGATCAACGATCGAGGGTTTCGTCGTCCCAGGAGGCGGGGTCGTTGAGGGGCTCGAGGTGGGTGAAGATTTGGCCTGCGGGGAGGACGGAGCGGAGGTCGGATTCGATTTGTTCGAGGAGATCGTGGCCTTTGCGAACGGTCCATTCATCGGGGACGAGGACATGGACGGCGACGAATTGGCGGGAGCCTGAAGCCCGGGTGCGGAGGGCATGAAAATGGACTTGGTCGCTTTCGTAGCGTTTGAGAACGGCTTTGAGGGCCTGGAGGGTTTCAGGGGCGAGGGCGCGATCGAGGAGTCCGTGAACGGAATTGCGGACGAGTTGGAAGCCCATGCGAATGATGAAAAGAGCGACACCGAGGGCGATGAAGGGATCCAGCCAGGTCCAGCCGGTGACCAAGACGAGGAGCATGCCGAGGAGGACGCCCGTGGAGGTCCAGACATCGGTCATGAGATGATGGCCATCGGCCTCAAGGGCGGGGCTGTGGGCGGCGCGGCCTTTGGCGATGAGGAGGCGGCCGACGATGAGGTTTAGGAGTGAAGCCAGAGTGGAAACGGCAAGGCCGGCGCCGAATTGCTCGATCTCGGCGGGGTTGGAGATGCGACTGATGGCGGCCCAAAGGATGGCGCTGGCGGCACCGAGGATGAGGGCGCCTTCGAAGCCACTGGAGAAGAATTCGATTTTATCATGACCGAAGGCGTGTTCGTCGTCGGGAGGCAGGGCGGAGATCAGCAGGGCACCGAGAGCGGCGGCAGCGGCGGCGAGATTGACGAGGGATTCGAGGGCGTCGGAGAGGAGACCGACGGATCCGGTGAGTTTCCAAGCGAGGAGTTTGAGGGCGATGGTGACCACAGCGGTGCCCAGCGAAAGCCAAGCGTAGCGCAGGAGGTGACGGCGGGAGGTGGACACTGGGGATGGGTCGATGAAGAATGATGAGCGTGCAAAGGAATTGGCTTGTTTGCCTGATCTTTGGAGTTGGCGGGGTGAAAGAGTCCTGCTAGGAGTGCGTTCCATCCGTCCTGGATTTCTCCAGGATCCTCAAAACTATTGTGTTGTTTCAATGAAATCTGTTCTGTCCCGCCTCATTCCTTTGCTCGCCGTCGTTTCAACCGCAGGTTTGGCCCAGCAACCTGAGAAGCCATCGCCGACCGGTTACTCGGATACGCCGTTGATCCCAGGGACCAAGTGGAAGGTGCATGACATTGATCGTCCGGCGCCTGAGGTGATTGCACCCGGCAAGAAATTGGGGGATGCGCCTGCGGATGCGATTGTGCTTTTTGACGGGAGCAACACGGATGCGTTTTTGGGAGTGGTGAAGGGAGCGGACGGGAAACCGACTGGAGAGAAGGGGCCTTGTGTTTGGAAGATTGATAACGGTGAGTTGGTGGTGGATGGCGGGGACTCCTGGACGAAGCAAGAGTTTGGCTCCTGCCAGTTTCACATTGAGTGGAAGAGTGAGCCGCACACCAAGGGGAACAGTCAGAAGAAGGGTAATGCGGGGGTCTTCTTCATGGATCGTTATGAGAGTCAGATGGTGGATTGCTACAACAACCCAACCTATGCGGACGGGCATACGGGCGCGATTTATGGGCAGACGCCACCGATGGTTAATGCGGTGCGGCCTGCGGGTGAGTGGCAGGTTTATGACATCGTTTTCACTGCGCCGAAGTTGAAGGATGGGAAGGTGGTGGAGCCTGCTTACATCACGACGTTTGTGAATGGAGTTTGTGTGCAGAACCACACGGCGATCATGGGGCCAACGCAGCACAAGAAGACGACCAGCTATGAAGGGGAGTTTCCGGAGGCGGCGCCGTTCCGGCTGCAAGATCACAAGAACGATCCTCCGGTTCGCATGCGCAACATTTGGGTTCGCAAACTGCCCTAATTGGAGATCCTGACATGAACCCACGATCCATCGCCTTCCTTTTTGCGTCCTTAACGGCGAGTGCCATAGCGGGAGAGCAGTATTGGGTTTTCTTCGGGACTTACACGACAGGAAAGAGTTCGAGCAAGGGGATCTATCGGGCGAGGTTTCATTCGGGGACGGGGGAGTTGGGGAAGCCGGAGTTGGCGGCGGAGTTGGGGAGTCCGAGTTTCCTGGCGATTGCGCCGTCGAAGCAGTTTTTGTATGCGGTGGGTGAGGCGGGTGGTGAGGGTGGTAAGGGTGTTTCGGCTTTTAAGCTGGCGCTTCCAGGCGGGGAGTTGACGCCGTTGAACGCGGTTTCGGCGGTGGGAGAAGGGCCTTGCCATGTGAACACGGATCGGACAGGGCAGATGGTGGGGATTGCGAATTATGGGAGTGGGAGTGTGGCGAGCTACAAGGTTGCTGCGGACGGGAGTTTGAGTGAAGCGGTGAGTTTCATTCAGCATGAGGGGTCGAGTGTGAATCCGAAACGCCAAGCGGGGCCTCATGCGCACTCGATCAACTTCAGTCCTGACAATCGGTTCGCCTATGTTTGTGATTTGGGGATGGATCAGATTCAGATTTACAAGGTGAACCAGGAGACGGGCGCATTGACTCCGAACGAGCCTGCGTTTGCGAAGACGCCTGTGGGCGGTGGGCCGAGGCATTTGGCGTTTCATCCGACCGCTCCATTTGTGTTTGTGAACAATGAGATGTCGCTGGCGGAGACAGTTTTTGCTTATGATGCCAAGAGTGGGGCGCTGACGGCGATCGAGACGGTTTCGACTCTACCTGCGGGCGAAGTGGTCAGTGGCGGATTGAGCACGGCGGAAACGGTGGTGCATCCGAATGGGAAGTTTGTTTATGTTTCGAATCGCGGGCATGACACGATCGCGGTGTTTTCATTTGATGCGGAGAAGGGCAAACTGACATTGATTCAGAATGCGTCGGCTGAAGGTGAGGTGCCGAGGAATTTCAATTTGGATCCATCCGGGAAGTGGATGATCGTAGCGCATCAGAAATCGAATTCGGTGGCGGTGCTGAAGGTGGATGAGGCGACGGGCAAACTGAGTTTTACCGGGACGAAGCAAGAGGTGGGTGCGCCGGTTTGTGTGCGGTTTGTGTCGTTGGAATAGCAGCGAACTGGTTGCCTCGAGGATTACGGATTGAACCAAGCTTGATGCTGGGCGCCGGCTTCGTCTTGCCAGGTCCAACGGACGGTGGTGCCTAGTTTTTTGGCGATGGATCGGCCTTTCTCTGGGCCTAGGATGCAGAAAGCGGTGGCGAGGGCGTCGGAGGTTGTGGTGTCGGGGGCGATGACGGAGCAGGCGATGCGGCGGGTGAGACCGAGGCCGGTTTTGGGGTCGATGATGTGAGAGTAGCGGATGCCGTCGAGTTCGATGAATTGATGGAGATCGCCGGAGGTGGAGACGGAGCGGTTGGCGAGGGTGACGATGGAGGGAGAGGGATCGTTTGGTTCGGTGAGGAGGGTGATTGGCCATCCTGATTGGCTGGGGGGCGCATCGCCAGCGGCGGTGTCGCCTCCGGCTTGAACGAGGGCGATTGGGAAGCCGTTTTTCTTGAGCGTGGCGAGCATTTGATCGGCGGCGTAGCCTTTGGCGACGCCACCGAAGTCGAGAAGGAGGCCGGGTTGAGTGACTGTGAGGGTGGAGTCCCGGATGAGGAGAGATTGCCATCCAAACGAAGAGAGAGCTTTTTGGAGGCGATCGGGAGGGGCGAGTTTTTGACGTTGGCGAGTGCTGCGCCAGAGGCGGGAGAGTTGGCCTATGGTGGGATCAAAGGCGCCGTGGGTATCGGAGGCGAATTTGAGAGATAGGGTGGTAAGGGCGAGGAGATCTCGGCTGGCGGTCCAGGGGGTGGGGGCGGTGGCTGCGAGTCGATTGATTTCTGAGTTGGGCTCGTAGTCGGAGAAAGTGGCGTTGAGGGAGGCAAGTCGCAGGAAAGCGGATTCGACGGCGGTGGCAGCGAGTGTCTTTTTTTCAGTTGTGGTGTAGAGCGCGATGCGGAAAGTGGTGCCCATGCCGGGACCTGAGAAGTCGAGGCGAATGGGCACCGACTCGGCGGCGGGACCGACCTGGCCCCGCAGCGATACCGCGAAAAAGAAAAGCAGGGCTGCGAGTTTATTCGCGAGCGACGCCATTGTTCCAGGCGGCATGCATTTCCTCCACTGTGGGGATTTCGAGGGGGCGGACGATGCGGAAGCCGAGCCAGGTGGCATCGGTCAGATACCAGATGCTTTTGGGGAGTTGGGGGTCCTGCTGTTTCCAACTGGGGTCGGAGGCACGGCGGGCGCTGCTGCGAAGGGCATCGGGATCGTCATCGTAGTGACCGCCTTTGGCGACGTGAGGGTAGGGGGTTTTGGAGCGGACCCAGTCGTTGGCGATGACTCCATTGACGGCTTTGGAGGCCCAGGTGGCGTTGCGATCCTTGGTGTATTGATCGAGTGTCCATTCGCAGACATTGCCGTAGATGTCGTGAAGACCCCATGGGTTGGCCTTCTTTTTGCCGACGGTGGAGTATTGGAAGTTTTCGGCGTTGTCGAAGAACCAGGCGTGATCTTGGAGTTGGGAGGCGTCGTCGCCAAAGTAGTAGGCGGTTTTGGTTCCAGCGCGGGCGGCGTATTCCCATTCGGCCTCAGTGGGGAGGCGATAGAAGTGACCGGTTTGAGCGCTGAGCCACTGGCAGAATTTGTTGGCGGCGTGCTGGGTCATGCAGATGGCAGGGAAGCCGGTGCGGCCCATACCGAAGTCCATGGGTTGGTAAGGTGGGGTGGGTTGGGAGATGAGGTCCTGGGGTTTGTCATCCGGGGACCAAGTTTTGCGGGACCCGTCTTTGTTGCGGCCTTCGTTGGTGAGCATGAAGGGTTCGTATTCGTCCCAAGTAACTTCGTATTTGCCCATCCAGAAGGGTTTGATGGCGACTTGGATTTGAGGGCCTTCGTCGAGTTGGCGGTCGGCTTCACCATCCGGGCTACCGATGGTGGCGGTGCCAGCGGGGATGGGGAGCATGGAGTAGGCGGCCCCGGTTTTTGGGATTTTGGAGTCGTACGCTTTCATGTCGCCGGGCTCTTTTTCCTTGGAGGTGGCGACGATGAAGGCGTGGATTTTTTTGGTGAGTTCGAGGGTATCAGGGGAGTTGGTGATTGCCGCGGCTTTTTCTTTGGCTTTCAGGGTGATGTTGTCCGGCCAGACGGCACCTTGTTCGATCCAAGCTTTGAGCATGGCGATCTCGTCCTTTTTCAAGGGGCCACCGCTTTTGACTGGGGGCATGAGGTCATCGTCATCTTCAGGAAGGTTGGTGGAGGTGAAGAGAGCGCTCTTGGCGGTGTCGAAGGCGACAATGTTGGGGGCGTTCTCACCGGTTTCGAAGGCTTGCTTTTTGGAGGAGAGGATCCAGTCGCCCTTGTCTTTTTCGGGGTTGTGGCAGGAGACGCAGTTTTGCTCGAGAATGGGTTGAATGTGTTTTTCGAAGCTTATGCGGGCGGTTTGTTTGAGTTCGACGCCTGCGGGCCAGTCGGCACCTTCTTCGATCCACTGTTTGATGATGGCGATTTGGGAAGGGTCGAGCAGACCTTCTTTTTCAGGAGGCATCACCATGTCGTCATCGGCGGGAAGAATGAGGGTGGTGTAGATGGCGCTTTTTGAGGGGTCGCCTTTGGTGATGCCGGGGCCGTTTTCGTTGCCTTTGGTGGCATCCTCGAGGGTGTGAATTTTGAAATCGCCCTTGTCTTTGTCGGTGCCATGGCAATGCACACAGGCGGCTTCCAGGATGGGTTTGACCTTTTGATTGAAGTCGATTTTCTCGGCGATGAGCGGAGAAGAGAGGGTAAAGGCGGTTATGAGGGAGAGTTGGGTCGGTCTGAAAAGAGACATCCGGTTGGATAGCACGGGTTATGGAAATTGTCCAACGGCTGGAAAGGCGGTTGCTAAAACGGGAGAATCTGATACTTAATTATCAACAAATCCGTAATTTCAATTATCCTTAGCCGTTTTATAGGAGGCGATGTTGGAGAATCGAACCAGATCCGATCAAGCAAAACGATACCAGAAGCCGCTCTGGTATTATGGTGTCGTTGGGTTGGCTGGGCTTGCGGTGGCCAAGTTGATGGGGGTAACGGCGTTCTTGCCGGAGGAGGGGCTGGTCGTGATGGAGAAGGATGGGCCACGGGCGACGACGTGGCCGATGGGAGATGCGCAGGCTCATGGGTTGAATGAGGGAGCGTTGGTGGAGCTGTCGAGACTGGTGGGAGGATCAGGGTTTGTGGCACATCGCGGGATTGGGGTCTATCGGTGGGGCTTTGATCATCGACCGCGGTATGCGGCATCGGTTAAGAAGTCGTTGATCAGCGTGATGATGCTGCAGGCGGTGGAGGCGGGATTGATTGGGGGGATCGACGAAGCGGTAGTGAGGTTTGAGCCGAGGCTAGCGGGTTTGAACGGAGGTGTGGATGCGGGGATTACGTGGCGCCACTTGGCAAACATGACCTCGGGATACGGGATGGCTGACAGGCCTGGGGAGGCGTTTGCATACAACGATTATGCGGTGGCACTATGGTATGACACGTTGATGGACAAAGTGTATCGGGAGAAGGGGACCGCGGTGTTGCGGAGGCAACTGGCGGAACCGCTCGGGTTTGAGGACGAAGTGACCTTTCAGGCTTTTGGCCCAAAGGGTCCGGAGCCAAAGTTGCGGATATCGGCGAGGGATCTGGCGCGGTTTGGACAGCTTTTGATGGATCGAGGGATGGTGCGTGGGAGGCGACTCTTGTCGGAGCAATCGATGAAGACCATGATCGGGTCGGTGGTTCCTTGGGAGACGCCGTTGTCGACTGGAGAGCCTGCGGAGATGATCAGCGGGCAGAAGTCAGTTGGGGGAACGTGGAACATCAGTCCGATCGGACCGGGGCGTTACAGTTTTCACCTGTGGGTGAATCGCGCGGCGGATGGGGAAAAGTTGATGCTTGCGGATGCACCGGAGGATACGTTGTTAGCGTCTGGGAAGTGGGGGGAGACGGCGTTGTGGGTGATTCCGAGTTTGGAGTTGGTGGTGGCTTGGAACGGAAGTGCGATTGATGATCATCACCTGGGTCATGGAGACCGTGAGGCGGACATGAACGTCGCCGCCAGACTGATGGTGAAGGCGGTTAGAGAACCGGACCTGGTTGCCTTGGCCGACTGAAGCCTTTGGTTGGGTGTGAGGGCTAGTGGCAGCCGCAGCCTTCGCCACAGCTTCCGGATTTATAGACGTCGTCCGGGGAAGGGACGGTGCCCTTTTCGAGGGTCTTCGTGATGAAGGTGTTGATGGCGGTGGCGACGCCTTGGAGGGTATCCTGGGCGCTATGGAAAGCCTGGATGCCGGGGTGGTTGCCGCCGCGGGTGCGGAGGTCTTCAAAGCGGTCGACTTCGGCTTCGTCGAGTTGCTCGCCAGCGCGATGGAGTTGCTGGAGCTGGTTGCCGAGGGTCATCATTTCGCGGTAGAGGCCGACAGCGTCTTCGTCAGCGAGGAAGGCCTCGGCCTGGTCGCGGGCGGTGCGGATGGCGGGATCGTTGGCGATGGCGGTGCAAAGTTCGGTGACACGGAATTCGACGGACTCGGAAAGGGGGCTGGACATAGGGGAGGAGGGTAACGGGTGGATTAAGAATGGAAAGTGCTATTTTAGGGTGGATAGGGGCGGAATCGTAGGGGTTAAAAATTGCGATTTGGATGCCTTTTTCCTTTGCACAGGGTTAACCCTTGCTAAGCTTTTGCCTGTTATATCGAACACGTTTCCGGAAGGTGCTGAAGGACGGACTCAGGCGATAAAACTCATTCAATCCCATGTCCCAAGAAATCATTGATTCAGTTGAGTCAAACTCCACGGCCGTAGCTGCTGACCAAGCCTACGGGGCAGACCAAATTCAGAAGCTCGAAGGGCTGGAAGCGGTGCGGCTTCGCCCGGGGATGTATATCGGGGATCCCGATGAGCGAGGGTTGCACCATTGTGTGTTTGAGGTGGTGGATAACTCGATTGACGAGCACCTGGCGGGCTACTGCAAAAACATCTGGATCAACATTCACACGGATGGCTCGATCAGTTTGCGGGATGATGGCCGGGGGATTCCAGTGGAGATGCACCCGAAGGCGGGTATTCCGACTGTGGAGTTGGTTTTGACGAGCCTGCATGCGGGCGGAAAGTTTGGTGACGGAGCGTATGAGTTTTCGGGGGGCTTGCACGGGGTGGGGGCTAAGTGTGTGAATGCGCTATCGGACTGGTTTAAGTGCGAGGTGTTTCGGGATGGGAAGATTTACGCGATCGGGTTCGAGCGAGGGAAGACGACAGAGCCATTGACGGTGCTGGGAGATTTGGATGATGCGACGATGACCGGGACGAAGATTTCGTTCTATCCGGACGCGACGATTTTCACGATCACGACGGTCTTTGTGTTTGACCGGTTGTTGGTGCGGTTGCGTGAGTTGGCGTTTTTGAATCCGGGCATCAAGATCACGTTGACGGATGAGCGGGCGGAATCGCCGAGGCAGGAGGTGTTGCTTTATACGGAAGGGGTGAAGCAGTTCGTGAGGGAACTGGGGGAGAACAAGGAGAAGGTGCATCCTGATGCAATCGCGCTGGCGGGGAGACGCGAGGTGGTGATCGATGACAAGAACAAGTTCATTTTGGTCGACTGTGTGTTGCAGTGGAACAAAGGGATCAATGAGCAGACGCTGTGTTTTGCGAATGCGATTCCGAATCCGGATGGGGGAACGCATTACAGCGGATTGAAATCGGCGCTAACACGGGCGGTGAATGCTTACATCAAGGGGTATCCGGATAACTTTAAGGATTATCGCGACAAGATTCCTGAGATCAAAGGGGATGATTGCCGTGAGGGATTGATTTGTGTGCTGAGCGTTAAGTTGCCGAATCCTCGGTTCAACTCGCAGACGAAGGTGAAGCTTGTGAATGGTGAGGTGGAGGGTGTGGTGAGCTCGGTGGTTTATGAGGGGTTGATGCGGTTCTTTGACGAGAACGCAGCGACAGCGAAGCAGGTGATCGCGCAGGTGATCATTGCGGCGAAGTCGCGTGAGGCAGCGGAGCGGGCGCGGACGGCGATTCGGAAGGATGCGATGAGCAGCGGCGGTCTGCCGGGTAAGTTGGCGGACTGTTCGGAGCGGGATCCGGCGAAGACGGAATTGTTTATTGTCGAAGGTGACTCCGCGGGTGGATCCGCGAAGATGGGGAGGAATCGGCACAATCAGGCGATCTTACCGCTGCGTGGAAAGCTGATTAACACGGAGAAGGCCCGATTGGAAAAGGTGCTGCAGAACAAGGAAGTGCAGACGATGATCACGGCGATTGGCACGGGGATTGGGGGCAGCACAGACCGGGACTCGGGAGGGGAGATCATTGAGGGGAATTTCAATATCGA
>JAIYDW010000159.1 GCA_027487315.1 Verrucomicrobiaceae bacterium
AGTTCGTTGGCGTTGTTGAGCACGAGCACGTCGTAGCGGCTCAGTTCCTCGGCGCGCATGTCTTTCCAATGCTCCGTCACGTCCACCTCAAAGCCATTCTCATGACCGAGCAGGACGAGCCAGCGATTAATCTTCGGTGTTTCTGGATGGCGATAGTAGCCGGTGTTGGAGTAAACGAGCACTTTCAAGCTGCTTCCTTTCGGCGCGGGGGTCGCACGTTCATGACTGTGGGCGATGCTGGTGAGCAGGAGCAGTGAAAGGAGAATAGGCTTCATGGTGATGGGTAGAGGGAACAAATGAGCTGATCAGAAAATGCTCAACGGCATTGTATGGGTGCTGTTCTTGGCTGTCTTGTTGTTAGCGGAAGAAAGAGGCCAGCGGCGCGGGCAGCAGGGCGGTGACGAGTTTGAGTGTGGGATTCATCAAACTGGGTTCATTATCTCCACAGCGGTTCGATTTGTTTTGCGTTCCACTTGTCCCAGAGGGCTGATAGTTGCTGCACACGGGCGGGTTCCTGAGTGGCGAGATTTCGGGTCTCGCTTATGTCGTGCATGAGATCGTCATGATGTTTAATGAACGGATACAAAGGTCACATCATCACATTGCGCTTTCATGAGTGGGGCGCTTTTGATGGGACGCACGCTGAGCTGATGATCACCGGCAGGGATTGTGGTGGTGCATTGGCCTTCTTTGAGATCGAGCGGTTTGCCATCGAGCCAGGCGGCTTCGATGCCGGTGAAGATGAGCGGCTTCGTGGTGGCCTTGGCGGCGGTGAAGCTGGCGGTGGCGTAGGGTTTGTCAGGACGATCTTCGGCGCGCAGGTCGCCGCTGACGAGGGTCATGGCATAGGCAGCGGTTTCTTGAGCGGATGGCTCTCCAGGTGCGGTGGCGTGGAACTTCCACATGCGGGCGACGTTGAGCTTGCTGGCATCAAACGGACCCGGGCGACCGATCTGACTGAGGAAGGCGAAGAGGTTGCGCTTTTCGTTGGGATTGAGCGCATCAATGAGCCCCGCAGGCATGAGGCTGCCGATGTTTTCCTTTTTGACGAGGTTCGCTTTGGACAGGGGCAGCTCGGCGCCGGGGCCGATCTTGATGATGAAATCGGTGGCGGTCTCGCGTGAAGGGATGCCGCTCATGACGGTGCCGTCTTTCATGGTGAAGGCGAAGCCGTGGTAGCCTTCCTTCACTTTCGCCGCTGGATTAAGCGTGCTTTCGATGAGGTAATCGAGCGGCGCGCTGGCACCGATGCTGGAGAAATCGGGGCCGTAGTTGCCGCCGACTCCGCCGATGGCATGGCAGGCCACGCAACCAATGCGACGATAGACGAGCTCGCCATCAGCGCTGTTGCCGCCTTCCGGTACGGACTTCATGAGCGCGGCGATTTCCGCAGGGTAATCACGCGGTGCAGCCTGCGCACCGACGAGGGGCTGCAAGGCTGCGACGAGCGCATTGCCACCACGGCCCATGCCTTTGGCGATCTGCAAGGCGTCCGCATACGCGGCGGGAGGCAGGTCTTTTGGGACGGCGCTGGCGAACTGATTGGCAAAAGGCGCGTGTTGCAAAAGCTGACGCCAGAGGTTCTGCGCAACATTCTGATCCGTGGTTTGCTTCAAGATGGATGGCAAGGCATCGAAGGCATCGGCACGACCATGCATGGCCAATGGAATAAGTGCCTCGCGACGCACGTCGGCAGGTTGATCTTCAGCGACGAGCTTTTTGAGCGCCTTCACGGTTTCACCGCCACCGATGAGGCGCAGTGCCGTCAGTGCTTCACCGCGCAAGGCCTTGTCTTTTTCAGAGGCGGCGAACTCGGCGAGCGTGGCGATGAGTTTTCCCTGCTGCCACTCACCCGCGAGGCGGATGGCGGCGAACTGCATGTCGCGCACGGTCGATTTCAACAGCGGAGCGATGGCGCTGAGGTCGCCCTGAGGACGGAGGCGGCGTTGTTTCGCAGCTTCGGCGAGAGCGCGGGCAGCGCGAAGACGTGCGGCAGGCTGGAGCTTGGCTTCATCAATGAAGGCCGTGAAAAGGGTATTCACTTCAGCTTGGCCACCCGATTTGCCGATGAGTTCGATCCATGGGCCGCTGCCTGCAGCGTCAATGCTGCGGCCAGCAAAGAGGCGCTGCATGTAGGGCGCTGCGATAACGGGATCGGCGATGGCGGCGAGCGCGGTGAGTTGCTTCTCGCGCCCTTCGATCTTCTCGGGATGATCGGCGAGCTCGGCAAGCCAGGGGCGTGCGAGTTCATTCACCGTCGTCCAGGCGGCGAAGTCGAGGAAGCTGTCGCTGGCATCGGTGGGCATGTTTTTCAGCACGAGATCCGCACTCTCAAAGGTGCTGATGCGACCCAGCGCACGGAAGGCCTCGAGGCGAGTGCGCGGATTCTTCCCGGCCGCCACCCAGGGGGCGATGGCGCTGATGTCAGTGATGCCACGGTTGCCGTAAGCTTTGCCGATCTCTCGCAGGGCGACTTGCACGCTGGTGTCATCTTGACCCGACTTCAGCATGGCGAGCAGATGCGAGACATCGTCCGTGCGACCACTGAGCAACCAGGCGGCGTGACGGCGGTTGACTTCATCTTTGACCCAATCGGCGAGCGCTTTCTGCAAGTCGGCAAGCGGGGCCTTGGCAAGCTCGCGGCGAGCCTGCTCGAACTCCCAGCGGCTCGGCGAGAGCAGCTTGGCCAGCAAGGCCTCCACCGGCTGTCCTGTGACAGGCTCCCAAGCAATCGGCTTGCTGCCCTTCGGTGCGATGCGCCAGATGCGGCCGCGCTGCTTGTCGCGGCGTGGATCGCGGAAATCGACCTCACCGTGATTGATGATCGGATTGGTCCAATCCGCGACATACAAGCCGCCATCAGGTCCCATGGCGAGCGCGATGGGGCGGAAGGCCGCATCGCTGGTGCGCGCGACATCGGCCTGCGTTTGTGTGATGTAGCCAGATTTAGCAGCGGCCTTGTCCGCCGTGAAGTCAGTGAAGTTAAACCGCACGATGCGATGCGCGCGGAAGTCATTCGTGATGGCGCTGCCCTGCCATTCTGGGCCAAAGAGCGGGCTGTTCACGAGCTCGAGGCCGCAGAACTTCGGATACGATCCTGGGCTGATGCTGCTTATGAAACGGCGAGCACCTTCGCTCGGTGGCAGCACCGCGCCGGGGAAACTCCAGCTGATGCCATTGCCATCTGCTCCGGAAGTGAGGAAGGTTTGGCCATTGAGATCTTCCTGCTGACCCCAGCAGTTCACGAGGCCCTTGGAGTGGACTTCCAGACGCTCGGTGTTTGGATCGTAAGCAAAAGCCACGCCGCTGTTTGCCCGCACCAGGCCCCACGGAGTTTCGATGTGCGAGTGGATATAGATCGTCTGCTGAAAATAAAGTCGGCCATCAATGCCCCAATGCAGGCCGTGAATGATGTGATGCGTGTCCTCTGTGCCTAAACCACTGAGCACGATGCGGCGCTCGCCGAGCAGACCATCCGCGCCGGGTTTGCTGAGCTGAAGCAGCTCTGTGCTCGCGCCTACAAAGCATCCGCCTTGATTGTCCGGCGCGACCCCGCAAGGGATGAGCAGCTTGTCCGCGATGATCCGCGAGACATCGGCCACGCCATCGCGATTCGTGTCTTCGAGTAGGATGATGCGGTCATTGCCAGTCGAAGGGCCAAACTTGGCGCTGTTGCCTTCCATCTGCGCACCGAGGTCATCGGGGTTCACCTGCGGGTAAGTGTTCGACGTAGCGACCCACAAGCGGCCGGAGGTATCCCAGTTCATGCCCACGGGTTTTTCCAGCAGCGGATTCTCCGCGAAGGAGGTCATCGCCAGTCCTTCATCGAGCGTGAAATCGGGTGTGGGCAGAGAAGCCAGCACGGGCAGTTTCGTCGCGCTTGGTGGCTCGGGTGGCAGCGTGCTGGGCTTGCCTGCAGCGATGCCGATGACATTGGCCTCAGCCTTGTCCACAAGCGGATCAAACTTCGGAATCTCCACCGCATTGCGACCTTGCTCGCGTTTACGGAAGCCGAAGATGTAAGTGTAGTTAGCCGGGCGACTGCGATGGAAAAAGAGCGAGTTCTTGCGCAGGATCGCCTCACGCAGCGTGCGCTGCTCAGGTGTCTCCGTGTCCCACTGGGCCGCATCCGTTTTCCAGCCGAGTTGGGCCGCGAAGCTCTCACTCAGCGCCTGAAGACCCCGGGCGTTCAGGTGGATGCCGTTGTCCGTGCCATGCGCTAGATCAATGCCCGCCGACTTCTGCCACTCACCGCGCACAAAGGGCGATTGCTTCTCCGCTGCGAGCTGCTCCATGACTTTTTCATACTCAGCCAGCAAGGCATTGTGCTCCGCTGGATCAGGCAGGCCGGGTCGCATGGCACGCATGTCTTCATGCTTGATCGGGCCGAGAAAAACAAAGCGCACCTTACCCTCGGGACTTGCCGCAGTGATCAGATCCATCAGCGCGAGCAATTCCGCGCGGAACTTCGTCGGGCTGTGATCCACGCCATAGCGCACCGGGTCGGGATTCAGCACGGGATCGTTCTTCCGATAGGTCAGATCATCCAAACTCGCCGCCATGCCATAACCCAGGATCGCCACCGTCGGCTTCACCACAGCGAGTTGCTCTTTCAGCGCATCCACCCCCTTGTCCACCGGATCAAAACTCGCGCGTGAAGCTCCCAGTGGACTGTCACCGCTGTAACCCAGATTGCGCACCGCAAAGCTCTTGCCTGCAAACTCTCGCCGCATCTTTGATTCGAGGTAGCCGAAGTTATTCTCGCGCTCGACGAGCACATCTCCGATCAGCAACACGCGGTCACCATCGTTGATTTCGAGTTTGCGTTCAGCAGCGCCCGCGATGGAGGCGAGGACGAGGAGAGAGAAGAAGTGACGGATCATTGAGGTTGGGGGAATTAACAGAAAGATAAACGCATGTGAATTCGAGATCACTCGGCGATAGTTGTGTCGCATTCAGCAATCGAGGATGCCAGCGGCGTGAGGAACTGGACGGTGAGGAGTTTGAGTGTGAGCTTCATGGGATATGGGTTCCTTATCTCCACAGGGGTTCCATTTGTTCGGCGTTCCACTTGTCCCATTGCTCTGACATTTGCTGCACGCGGGCGGGTTCTTGGGTGGCGAGATTCCGGGTCTCGCTGATGTCATGCGTGAGGTCGTAAAGTTGCCACTCCTTGCCATCGCGAATGAGTTTCCAGTCGCCGAGACGCAGGGCGTTCTTTTGGCCAACGCGCCAGAACAAGGGACGTTCGGGCAGTTGCGTGATCTTGCCCGTGAGCAGGGGCATGAGGTTGATTCCGTCCATGGTGGCTTCGGCTTGAGTCGAAGGCGCTGGAGCTAAAGCACTAGCCACTTTCAGCGCGGTCGCGGTGGCGTCGATGGAAGCCACAGGTGCCTCCACTACCTGACCGGCGTTGATGTGATTCTTCCACGAGGCAACGAAAGGCACGCGAATACCGCCATCCCAGAGTTCGCCTTTGCCGCCGCGCAACGGAACATTGCTGGAGGTGAGTTCTTGGGTGGGGCCGCCGTTGTCGCTGAGGAAAACGACGAGTGTGTTCTCTTCGATGCCGCTGTCACGGAGTTGAGCGAGCACCTTGCCCACGCTGTCATCGAGATGCGCAAGCATGGCGGCGAAGATGCGGCGCTGGATGTCTTCGATGTGCGCGAACTTCTTCAGGTCATCGTCCGTGGCCTGCATGGGGCTGTGGACGGCGTTGTAGGCGAGATAAAGGAAGAACGGCTGCGCGCGATGCCGGGCGATGAAATCGCAGGCTTCACGCGTGAAGGTATCTGTGAGGTTCGCCTGTTCGTCCACGGGCTGACTGCTGCGCAGCAACGGATTGTCGGTGTCGTATTCGGGTTCGTTCGAGCCGAGATGCGTGCTCCATACGATACGACCATCGGGTGAGGTCCACCGGCCCTGGCCGCCATCCGGCAGGGTCTTGCGTCGCAGCCAGGTTGTCACGCCCTGCCACGGCGGCTGCACATAAAAATGCCCCTCGTGCAAAAAGCCGAAGAACTCATCAAAGCCACGCCGCTGAGGATGAAACGGAGCGGTGCCTCCGAGGTGCCACTTGCCCACCAATCCCGTCGCATAGCCCGAGTCACGAAAACGATCCGCCACGGTCTTCTCCGCGACTGGCAAGCCAATGCCCGGCGCAGCGTTCTTTGCGCCGATGGGATTAAACTCAAAACCGAAGCGCGTCTGAAAACGCCCGGTCATCAACGCCGCGCGCGAGGCCGCGCAAAACGGCGCGGTGACATACCCACTCGTGAATCGCGCCCCACTCGCCGCGAGTGCATCGATCTGCGGTGTCGGGATCTCTTTGCCGCCATAGCAACCGAGTTCGCCGTAACCGAGGTCGTCAACGACGATGAAGATGACGTTGGGACGTTGCTCGGCCGACGCGGAAACTCCTGCGAGTGTCAGGGCAGCGATGCCTGCTGTGAGTAAGCGGCGTATGGGTCTCATTGGTTTGTTCTTGGTTAGGTTGTCGTGAGCGCGGCATCACTGGCCCGAAGCAGGCACGCGGCCTACGGGGCGGCGGTTCTTGCCCTTCTGGTTGGTGGCGGAGTCACCCATGTCCTCGCGCATCCTCTCCGCTAGAGCACGCAGACGTTGCGCGACTTCAGGGTGTTGTCTGATCAAGTCTTTCGTCTCGCCCACGTCCGCCGCGAGATCGTAGAGCGCCTCGGGCAGAAGTGCCTCCTTCGCGGCTCCCGGCTTCCGCTCATACGGGGTATCGTCCATTGCCGTGCGCGGGAAGACGAGCTTCCAGTTCGCGCTGCGGACCGCCTCTAGTTTCTCCCTGTTGTAGTAGAAGAACGCGTCGTGAGGACTCGGCGCACCGGGCTTGGTCATCAGCGGGAGAATGTCCTTTCCATCGATGATCCGGTCCTGCGGAGGCTGCGCTCCGGCGATACCGGCCACGGTGGGCAGGACGTCCATCGCGGAGGCGATCTCGCGGCAGACGAGGCCGGCGGGGATCCGGCCCGGCCAACGCATCAGGCAAGGAACACGCACGCCTCCCTCCCGCGTGGTCGCCTTGGCCGCCCGCAGGGGGAAGGCCTGGCCGCGCTTGTCGTAGGGTCCGCGCGTGTCCGGCCCATTGTCCGAGGTGAAGACCACGAGTGTCCGGTCTGCGAGCCCGGTTTCGTCCAGGGCCTTCAGGACCTCGCCCACGCCCCAGTCCATGCATTCGACGACGTCCCCATACAAGCCCCGCGCCGATTTGCCCCGGAAGCCGTCGGAGACGTGCAACGGGATGTGCGGTGCGCTGTAGGCGAGATAAAGGAAGAACGGTTGGTCGCGTTTCGCCCGCACGAACTTCACCGCCTCTTCCGTGAACTGCTCGGTGAGCGTCTTCTGGTCGGGGTGCGGCTCGATGACCGTCTCGTCGCGGTGGAGGACAAAGGGTTTCATGTCATTGGGGAACATCATCCCGTAAAACGCGTCGAAGCCATGCTGGCGTGGGGTGAATGGGGCCAGGTGCCCGAGGTGCCACTTGCCGACGCAGGCGGTGGCGTAGCTGCGCTCCTTCAAAATCTCAGCCAGGGTGACCTCGTCGGGGTTCAGCCCCTCCAGGTGCTCTGGGTAGAGGACGCTGGCGCCTTTGGGTCCGAAGCTGGACATGCCCACCCGCACCGGGTAGCAGCCGGTCATGAGTGCTGCGCGGGACGGGGTGCAAACGGAGGACGGTGCGTAGTAGTCGGTGAATCGGGCGCCCTCGTTGGCGAGCCGGTCGATGTTCGGTGTCTGGATTTTCTCGAAGCCCGGGCGCTGGTCCGGGGTCCAGTAGCACCCGACGTCGTCGTAGCCGAGGTCATCGGTGAAGATGACGATGACGTTGGGTTTGGCGCCGATATCCGCAGCGCTTAGCGCTGCCAGGGGAGCCAACAGCGCTAGCAGCAGGGTCGCGAGGAGAGTGAAGTTGTATTTCATGATTACATTTCTTTGATGACATTCAATCAAGTCGGTGGACGCTGACGTAATAGGCGCCGCAGATCTCCTTGCCAGAATCGTCGAGGAAGGTGCCGCGCAGCATGGTCTGCCCCTGCTTGAGGGAGACGTTGAACACGGCAACCGTATCGGTCTGAGCCACTTCTTTTTCGCCCTTGAACTCGCCGACGGTCAGCCGCGCCTTCACAATAGGAAAGGCCTTGCCGGCGGGAAGCCGATTGTGACCGAGCACGGAGTCCCAGGCGGGCACCGTGCCACAGATGGCGGCATTGGCCTCCTCCGGCCATCGTCGGAGAGCGACTTCGTAGTGACCGTCGCGCGCCACTTGGATGAACCATTGATCCATCGTGTAGGTGCCTGCGCGCACCATTGCCGGAGAGAGGCCTTTCTGACCGTATTGGGTCGATGGCACCAGGGTGGACGGATTCTCATGGTCGTCGCCGACGATGATGGCACTGCGCTTGGTCGTCCATGGCTCCACGTCTTTCCACCATTGGGCATAGGCTGCGCGCAGCTTCGCGACGATCTCCGGTTGTTTGGCGCTCACATCCGTCTGCTGGCCCGGGTCGGTAACAAGATCATACAAGGCGCTTTCCACCAGACGCCAGCGTTGCCACATGACGGCATACGGTCTTTGCGCGGGATCGATGCCTGGTGCGGCTTTCTGAGGGTAGCCGTGCTGAACAACCAATACCCGATCAGGCGGCTCCTGCCCGGCTTTTTGCAGCACTGGCGCGAGGTTGGTGCCGTCAAATTTGGCCTCAAGCGTTTGCTTCAGTCCGCAGAGCCCGATCAGCGTCGGCACGAGATCCTGCACCTGTGTTAGGCCAGACACTTCGCCCGGCGGCCGGAGTCCACCGGATGGCCAACGGACAAACAACGGTGAGCGATGACCGCCCTCCCAAGGCGTGCCTTTGCTGCCGCGCATCCCGGCGTTGTAAAGATTCGACATGTGGGCGCTGCCGTTATCATGGAGAAACACCAGGATCGTGTTGTCACGCAGACCTGACTGGCGGAGGAAGGCGTCCAGTCGCCCCATGTTCTCATCCAGATTGGCCAGCATGCCGAGGATTTGCCGATGGTCAGGTTTCTGGTCCTTGTAGGGCTCGCAATATTTTTCCGGCACAATCAGCGGAGTATGGACCAGGGCTAACAGCAGATAGCAGAAGAACGGCTCGCCGCCCTTACGCCGCTGATCCATCCACGACATGGCTTCATTGAACAAAATGTCGTCCACGTAGCCTTTGAACTGGACCGGCTTGCCGTCGGCGTGGCGGAGCCACGGATCGACATAATCGTTGCACCAGGTGTCGTCAGACACGCCGACAAACGCTGAGTTGAAATAGAGCACGTCCTGGAAGCCGCGGTCCTGCGGGCGGAAGGGATAGTTGTCGCCCAGATGCCATTTTCCGAACTGCCCGGTGCGATATCCGTTGGCGGCGAAGATATTGGCCGCCGTCGGCAAGTCGGGGCGGAGTAACATTCGGCCGCCTGCGACAACGCTCGCTCCATTGCGGAAATTATCCACGCCGGTCAACAGTTGTGAGCGGGTGGGCGTGCAAAAGGGAGTCACGTGGAAATCGAAGAACCGCACGCTTTCGCGGTGAAGGCTGTCCACGTTGGGCGTCTTCATCACCGGGTTGCCGTGGCATGAGTAGTCGCCATAACCGGCATCGTCGACCAAGACAATGATGACGTTAGGTTTGGCAGTGATCTCCGCGGCGTGCAGTCCCGCCAGCGGCGCGAGCAGCAAGGCGAAGAGATGTCGAAGAAAGGATTTCATGGTCGAATCAAATGGAATGGGGCTGCACGCGCGGCCAAGATCTTAGCGCAGCACGACGCGCGGAGTAACCCACGTCGCCCAGTCGCCTCCGGGGTCGGTGAGGGGATCGACGATGAAGGCGATGCTGACTTCGCGACCACGGATGTCGGCGAGATCGATCTCTACTGGCACGCGCTCCCCGCCCTTGAGCTGGCGCGCGAAGACTTCGCGGCCGTCCACCTCGATGGCGAAGGCGGCGCCGTTGCTCTTCGGGTTTCTCAGCAGCGCGTCAAAGGTGAGCAGGCAGCGCTTCGCATCCGCAGCGGGAATGGCGACGCGGTAGGTCAGCAGGGCGCGGCCTTTCGGCTTCGGATGCTGCTGCAGCGCATCCTCCGGCACTTCGTCCGGCGGGCCGATGCGCCGTAACTCGACTGACTGCACATTCTCCTGCTGCGCCTTCGTTCGCTGTGCGACGAAGTCGAAGACCACGTGCCCTGTCTCGCGCTTCACCGCACGCGGCGGGTCGAACTTTGCCGCCACGACATCACTCCAGTCCTTGCGCCCGACGATGGGCAGCGCAAAGGCGAACGCGGCCTCTTCCTCCGGCGTGCCGGCCTTTTGCACGACATCCCATAGCTTCCGCGCGCGGCCAG
>JAIYDW010000067.1 GCA_027487315.1 Verrucomicrobiaceae bacterium
ATGAGTGTGCTGGCGCCACTGGAGTTGGGAATAATGAAATAGACAGGGAACGTGGCACCATACGATGTTTCGGAAAGCGTGGTCGCGAGACTAACGGGCGCGCTGCCATCGGGAGCCCAGACAGTGAGTGTCACGTTGCCCACGGGGGAGATGCTAGCTGCAAGAAAACCGGCACCTGCAGGCTGATTGGTGCCACTTGTGTCCTCGTTAACGAAGACGAGGTTGATCCTCTGCTCGCTAGTGTAGGGACTGGGGTCCGCAGCACTGCGAACAGTAACGCGAGCGCCATCAACTGGGGTGGACTTATTGCCGTTTTCCAGGTTACCATTAAACGTGATATACGGCTGCGAGTTCGAGGCGGAAAACTCATCATCCAGGGCGATCTGTCCTCGCACAGTCACTCCTGCGCGCGGTGGGTTGATAACGATTTCCCCTGTGTCCAAATCAAGGGTCACAGCAGAGCTGGCGAACGGATAGCGAACAAGCTTGTGGATGAGAAAACCGCTGGTTTGCCCGCTGCGTGTAATGGTGAACCGGAGCCGGCCACCGTTGTTATCGTTCAACTCCTCGGATCGCTGAACAACGCTGTCATAAGTGCCGGAGATGTTGGCAAACGGGACAGCAGGCAGGACGACGATGGATACCTTCACTTCATTGGTTATCGTGCCGTCCGGCAAGGTAGCTTTGAAAGTGGTGTCAAACGTGCCCTCCTCAACAGGACGTCCAACTAGAAACCCATTGCCAGGGTGTTCAGTGTTTACCGTTAGGCCTGAGGGCAACCCGGTGGCCGCCACGGTAAGCTGCTCGGAGGAACGGTCGCCGAACTCATCCTCGACATAAAGGAAGGGCGCACGGTAGCCGAACGGAAGATAGGCGACGTTTTTCCGAATGTCTCCAGGCACTACAACTGAGAGGATTTGGTTCGCCTGATAGTCGGTTGGAAGCACTTCCAAGTCCGCAGTGGTCTCGGCAATGGGAGAACCATCTGGCCAGGTGAAGACAAGTTTTACATTAAACTGACCCGCCGTCTCAGGAGCGCCTTGGATCGAGTAGTAGCCGGGCGACCCACTTGTTCCGATGGTGAGTCCCGATGGTAACCCGGTAGCCTGCACCTGGACAGCTGCCCTCAGCAGTGACTGAGTCTGACTGACAAGAAAGGCGCCGGCATTCCCCACCTGAAGACCTTGGCGGAGTCTAGTCAGGCCCCAGGTCTGCACCGTGTAGCTCTCGTTCCGTGGATCAGAAACAAAAAAGGTAACGCTCTCCCGCACTGTGGTTAGTCCATCGGACATCGTTGCCTGAACTTGCACAGTGAACTGCCCCGCTTGGGTTGGTGAACCTACAAAACTCGGAAGCTCAAAGAAATTAGCGCCCTGTTGTGCCAGTCGAATGCCAGGCGGAAGATCACCTGTGACCTGCACGGTGTGCGGCAGGCGATACCAAAAGTTATCACCAGGACTCGGGCGCAGGATGCGAACTTGGGCCTCCCACGGCTGAAGTTCTTCGCCCACTGTCAATGTCGGTGGTAGCGCTACTTGAAGGCGATAAACCGGTGCCGCCATAGCGCTAGCGGGGAGCAATAGAAGGGTAACAAGACTGAGCAGAAGCGCTCCTACACGCAGTGTGAGTCGAGAACTTGCTGAGTCACTGAAGCGGATTAAACTTTTCATGATCCTACTTTACCCTGAACGCATGGTGGAGGCAAGTGGACGCACAGTTTGTGTGACGGTTTTGCCATCGGTGCGCCCGCTAGATCACCCGACAAATACGTCGTTTTCCCCCGAGCCAACAGCTCGTTATAACTGTCGAAGAGACTTAAGTTAATCTTTAGAGAAGGAAGTCAAAGGCCTCTACTTGACCCGATCAGCGCCCTTTTCGGTCACCTTAATCGGAAAATTTCCCGTGGCTGCGCGTTTGCGACTATCGGTCACGAGTAAATGCACTCGATAGTCTCCGGGCTTGGTGGGAGCATGGAAGGTAGCGGATGGGCCTTCGACTGTGATGACACACTCAGGAAGAGGCTTAGTGGGACGCTCCTTTCCGTTTTTGTCGCGACCAGAAGATTCAGGGCTGACAGTCCAATGGTAAGTGATTGGATCACCATCAGGATCGGAGGCTTCGGACTGGGCTGTGAATTCACTGCCTGCCTCAATCTCCTTTTTGGCAGCATCGCTGGTGAGGCTCGTCAACTCCGGAGCACGATCAGGCGGTGAATCGCCATTCCACAACTCATGCATCACGTCGCGAACCGCAGTCGATTCCCCACTCTCAGTGAAGATGCCAAACCAAGTCGAGGTCGCCTCCTGCTTCTGGCCCCAGAGGAAAACATAGCCGCCCCAACAGTCGCCACCGGGCGCAATGGCGGCTTCATAGCCTTTTCGAACGACATCTGCCTTCGCACCACTAAAGGGTTCAATCGGCGCCCCCCATTTTGTACGCGGGCTTTCCCAAAAACCGCGCGCCCCATACTCCGTCACCACCCACGGGCGGGTCCACCCTTCTCTCGCTAGATAATCCCGCAGTGCGTGCAGAGCGCCATAGGTATTGATGCCAACAAAGTCGAGGCTGGGTGTGAGTGCATTAAGTCCTGCAATCTTTAGCGGCTGCAACCCTGCAAGTGCGGTAAAAGTGGGGTGCGCAGGGTCCAATTCCTTCACAGCCTTTGCCAACCTCTCCATTTGAATCCAGTAGGCCATATTGTTACCATCGCCTTCAGCTTCATTGCCAATACCCCAAAAAAGCAGGGCTGGGTGATCACGATAGGCGACCACCTCCTTCTTCACACGCTCCATCTGGCGTTCACAGTGCTCGGTATTCCGATACGAGAACCAACTGCACTCCGGCTCCAACCAGATGCCTGCACATACAGTTAGCCCTCTTTCCTGTCCGTTATCAAGGATCTCCAGCAGTCCATTTGTAGTCCACGTGCGAATGCTGTTCCCACCCGTGGCAACAAGTTCATCCAGATGCTCGTCACCCCCCGCCCCTTTGACAAAATACGGCTCCCCTCCCCGCATTATGCCAACACCTGGCACGATCTTCACCGGCACGGCTTCCGCAGCAACATGTGCGGAAATAATCAGTGTGAGTGAAGTGACGAAAAAGCGGATCATACAGGCATTTTTGGCTCTTGGTTTTGTCTCGCTGAATCCTTCGGGCGATGGCAACTCTCGGTAACGATATTCTCACATCTGTCTTGCAGATAAACATCGCTATGTGCAGCTTTCACAAGATACAAAGAGTTTAACCGTCAAGACAGCGGCACCCAAGCAAACGGCTCACTCTCTCAACCAGTCTTCATGATCGACCGCCCCAAAATCTTAACCCGAAAATCATGAAACGCCTCTCTGTCAGCCTGCTTGCGCTCCTTGCCCCGTTCTCCTTACTCGACGCCATGCAGAAGCCCAACCTCGTCTTCATCCTGGCCGATGATCTTGGTTACGGCGACCTCGGATGCTACAACGAGCACTCGAAGATCCCCACCCCCAACCTCGACCGCCTCGCCAATGAGGGCATGAGGTTCAAGGATGCGCATTCCCCATCATCGGTGTGCACCCCCACTCGATATGCCCTTCTAACGGGTCGTTACTCGTGGCGCACACGACTCCAGCGCAATGTACTCGGACCGTGGGACAAACCGCTCATCGCGCCTGATCGACTCACGGTGGGAAAACTGCTCCAACAGCACGGCTACACGACTGCCTGCATCGGTAAATGGCACCTCGGTCAGAACTACGCTACCACCGATGGTAAACCTGCTCTTGGCGGCGTGAACAACGCTCTGAGCAATGTGGACTTCACCCAACCCGTCGCCGACGGGCCGATCACACGCGGCTTTGACCACTACTTCGGAACCATCGTGCCGAACTACCCGCCATATGGCTTCATCGAAAACAATCGCACTCTCGGCATCCCATCTCAACGGGCCGAAGGTGGCCTTTTCAATATCCCCGGACCCATGGTGCCAAACTGGAAACTGGTGAACATTCTACCCGAACTCACCCGCCACGCCGTGACTTGGATCGAGGATACAGCCAAGACCAAGAAGCCTTTTTTCCTCTACTTCCCCCTCACCTCGCCACACTACCCCGTCGTACCAGCTCCAGAGTTCGTCGGCAAATCAGGGGCAGGCAAATACGGCGACTTCGTCCATCAAACCGACTGGAGTGTCGGACAAGTGCTCGATGCCCTGCAGCGCTCCGGCACGGCTGACAATACGCTCATCATCTTCACCAGCGACAACGGCGCCGAGGTCACTGGCGAGGTCAAACCCGGCGTGTATGATCGCGCCCAGGAGTTTGACCATCGCAGCTCCGGCGACCTCCGTGGTGCCAAGCGCGACGCATGGGAAGGCGGCCACCGCGTTCCATTCATCACCCGCTGGCCCGGCAAAATTCCCGCAGGAACCGAAAACGATTACACCATGTGCCATGTCGACTTCATCGCCACCGTCGCCGCCATTCTCGAAGCAAAACTGCCCGAAAACGCCGCCGAAGACAGCGTGAACGTCCTGCCCGTTCTCCTCGGCGAAAAACTCACCTCCCCCATTCGCGATGCCACCATCCATCACAGCGCTCAGGGTAAATTCGCGATCCGCCAAGGCGACTGGGTGCTCATTGACGCCCCCACCGGCGATGACAACAACGCCCATGGTGAACCCCACTGGCTCAAAGCCGAACGCAGCTACATTCCGCACGATCAACCCGGTGAACTCTTCAATCTGAGCGAAGACCCCTCACAACGTGTCAATCACTTCGCTGACCAACCACAGCTTGTGAGCCGAATGAAGGTACTCCTCGAAAAATACAAAACTGAGGGCCGCAGCACACCCGGAGCACCTCAACAGAACGATGTTGAAATTCAACCTTACGGTTCACGCAAATCCCATTCCACACATTGATGAAATCGGTGCTCGCTCTCATCTGGCTGCTCGCGCCATGCTCTTTGCTCCAAGCAGCGGCTAAGCCCAATGTCCTTTTCATTGCTGTCGACGATCTTAACGATTGGATCGGCTGTCTAGGAGGGCATCCTCAGACCAAAACCCCAAACTTCGACCGACTCGCCGCCAGCGGCGTGTTGTTTCGGAATGCAGTCTGCCCAGCTGCTTCATGCAATCCCTCCCGCACGGCTGTGTTCAGCGGTTTGCCTCCACATCGTTCCGGGCTCTACACCAACACGCAAAAGATGCGCGACGTATTGCCCCAAGCAGAACTGATGCCGCGCTATTTTTCGAATCACGGCTACTGGAGTGCTGGCTCGGGCAAGATGCTTCACTATATCATCGACCCGCCATCGTGGGATGATTATTTCCCCGCCAAAGCAAAAGACAATCCCTTCCCCCGCACATTCTATCCCGAAAAACGACCCGTAAACCTTGCGCGTGCCGGCGACTGGCAATACGTCGAAACCGACTGGGCCGCACTGGATGTCACTGATGAGCAGTTTGGCGGGGATTGGGCCGTGACAAAGTGGATCACCGAGCAACTCCAGCGCACGCACGACAAGCCCTTCTTCCTCGCCTGCGGCCTCTACCGCCCACATGAGCCCTGGTTTGTTCCGAAGCAGTACTTCGAGCCTTTTCCGCTCGAAAGCATCCAGCTTCCCCTCGGCTACAAAGCGGACGATCTGGACGATCTGCCACCAACCGCACAACGCCTCGCCCGGAATCGCTACTTCGCTCACATCCAGGAGCAGAAACAGTGGAAGCATTGCATCCAAGCATATCTCGCCGCCGTCCATTTTGCCGACGCCATGCTCGGTCGAGTGCTCGACGCGCTCGATGAAAGCCCGCAGCGTGACAACACGATCGTCATACTCTGGAGCGATCACGGCTGGCATCTCGGCGAAAAGGACCACTGGCAAAAATTCAGCGGCTGGCGTGTCTGCGCCCGTGTGCCGCTCATGATCCGCGTACCAAAAGGCGCGCCCGGCTTACCCGAGGGCACCACCCCCGGCAGCGTGTGTGATCGCCCCGTGAGCCTCGTCGATCTATTCAGCACTCTCACCGACCTCTGCGGCCTTCCTGCGAAATCGGAAATCGACAGCCGCAGCCTCGTTCCTCTCTTACTCAACACACATACCGAATGGCCGCACATCGCCCTCACGCATCTTGATAAGCCCGAGAACTACGCGATCACCACACAACGCTGGCGCTACATTCACTATGCGGGCGACGAAGAAGAACTCTACGACATCGAAACCGATCCCTGCGAATGGACCAACCTCGCCACCAAACCCGAGCACGCCGCCAAACTAGCTGAGATGCGTTTCCTCGCACCAAAGTCCATCTTACCTGTCCACCAATCGAAACCATGACACCCGTCTCCATCTTCAACGACGTCATCGGTCCTGTGATGCGCGGCCCTTCCAGCTCGCACTGCGCCGCCGCACTGCGCATCGGTAGGCTAGCGCGTGACCTGATGGACGGCGAAATCGAGGAGGTGCTCGTAGAGTTCGACCTCGCAGGCTCGCTGCCTACCACGCACGAAAGCCAGGGCAGCGACATGGGCCTCTTCGGCGGCCTGCTCGGCTGGAACGCCGACGACGAGCGTCTGCCAAACTCCGCCCAAGCCCTCGCTGAAGCCAGCATCAAGCTGCGCATCGAAACCGTCGATGTCGGCGACCCACATCCGAACACCTACCGGCTCACGCTGAAGAACAGCCGCGAAACGCACATGCTCATCGCCATTTCGACGGGTGGCGGCATGATCGAGGTCATCGAGATCGATGGTGTGCAGCTGGGCATTGACGGCGGGTATCACGAAACGCTAATCTGGCTCCCGAAAAGTGATGCAGACACTCCTGTCTGCATTTCAGCATTCACAGAGGCAGACAAGAGTGTCTGCATCACGCACGACCTCGGTGAAACGCAGCTCATCCAGGTCAAGGCCGCCACTTTTGTCCCTTCGGTCCTTTTGGTCTCTTTAAGCCCTCTTCACATCAAAAAGATCCATCCCGTCCTACCCGTCCCCTCTCGGCAGAACCTCCGCGTGCCCTTCACCAGTTGCGCCGACATGCTGAGGCACGACGCAGCCCAAAACACGCCGCTCTGGCAGCTAGCCATCGAGTATGAGCGTATTCGCGGCAACTTCACCGAGGCCGAGGTCATCAACAAGATGACAGACATCGTCCGCATCCTGCGCAAATCCATCGCCAGCGGCATCGCAGGCACGAGTTACGAAGATCGCGTGCTGCATCATCAAAGCGGGCGATTTGCGGAAATGATGAAGACAGGCCGATTGCTGGATGGAGGAGCCTTGAACCGCATCATCCTTTACGTAACCGCCTTGATGGAAGTGAAGAGTAGCATGGGAGTCATCGTCGCCGCACCGACCGCGGGCGCATGCGCTGCCTTGCCCGGAGCGGTGATCGCCATGGCGGAGTCGATGGCCAAAGACGAAGAAGACATGGCCAAAGCGATGCTCGCCGCCGGTTTGCTCGGTGTCTTCATCGCCACACGCTGGACCTTCGCGGCCGAAGTCGGCGGTTGTCAGGCCGAAGGCGGTGCCGCAGCGTGCATGGCTGCGGCCGCCCTCGTCACCCTCGCCGGTGGCACACGCGATCAAGCCATCGCCGCATCTTCCATGGCCTTCCAGAGCATGCTCGGCCTCATTTGCGATCCTATCGCGAACCGCGTCGAAGCGCCCTGCCTCGGCAAAAACGTAATGGCCGCCAGCAACGCATTCTCCTGCGCAAACATGGCCCTCGCCGGCTACGATCCGCTCATCCCGCTTGACGAGGTCATCGACGCCGCCAAAGCAGTCGCCGAGCACATGCCCCGCGAGCACCGCTGCACCTCCCTCGGCGGTCTAGCGATCACGCCGACCTCTCTGGAGATCGAACGCAAACTAGCCTCGCTAAAAAGTAAGGGTTGTGCCAGTTGCGCTTGCCATTAGCACCCACTCCCAAGTGATCCACCAACACGTGCATCCCTACCCCAACCGAACACTGCTCTTCTTGTCCAATTTCAGCACATCACCAGCCTTCCAATCCGGTATCGCCTTCGGATCACTGATTTTCTCCCCATTGAGCTGAATGCTCCCTCCCTGAATCAAACGCCGAATATCCCCGTTCGACTTTGGCATCCCTACTACCTCCGAATACGCATGCGCGACCACGGCAATCACATCCCTCGCCTCAGGTAACGTCAGCACAGGCAGTTCCGCGCTCGCCAAGTCCCGCTTCGAAAAACGCAGATCCCAGTCCGCCAGACATGCCTCCGCCGCAGCCGCATTGTGATAGAGCGTCACGCACTTCGCTCCAAGAGCCTTCTTCGCCACCATCGGGTGCAACCCCTCCTCAAGCGTTTCTCCCAGGACCAACAAATAATACTTCGCCATCAGTTCATCCGGAATGCTCATCAGCTTCCCAAACATCTCCTTCGCCTCATCGGTTACCCCCACATAGTTATTGAGCGACTTGCTCATCTTCTTCACGCCGTCCAATCCCTCCAGCAGCGGCAATGTCATACACACCTGCGGCTCCTGCCCTTCCTCCTTCTGCAGGTCTCGCCCGACCAAAATATTGAACAACTGGTCACTCCCCCCAATCTCAACGTCAGCGCGCACCACCACCGAATCCCACCCCTGCATGATCGGATACTGGATCTCATGCAACCGCACTTCCGTCCCCTCCTGCACCCGCGTCTTGAAATCCTCCCGTTGCAGCATCTGCTGCAACGTCACCCGTGCATTCAACCGAATCACTTCCATGAAGGGCATCTGCTTGAACCAATCCCCATTGTAAACCACCTCCGTCTTCGCCCGATCCAATACCAAAAACGCTTGCTCCGTGTACGTCGCCGCATTCGACATCACCTGCTCATAAGTCAACGGTGGCCGAGTCGATGACCGCCCGCTCGGATCCCCAATCATCGCCGTGAAATCCCCGATGATCAGCACAATATGATGCCCCAAATCCTGAAACTGCTTCAACTTCCTCAATCCCACCGCATGTCCCAAATGAATGTCCGGCGACGTCGGGTCCACTCCCATTTTCACACGTAGCGGCCTCCCCCGACCCAACCTCTCAAACAGTTCTTTCTCACTGTGAATCGTCACCGTGCCGCGTTTGAGTATCTCGAGTTGTTCGATTGGGGAAAGCATATGTTTCTGAAAGCTAGATAAAGGGCGCACAGCATTGTCTGAATTAACAAAATTCACAGAACTTTTTCATCGATCTCTCCCGCCCATCACGTTTCCTCCCCAGCCATGCCTCGCTTCACCACCGCTCTCTTCCTCGCCAGCATCCTCTCCGCCACCGCTCAGCAACCCGCCAAAACCCCTGATCAATGGATGGAGACCGGAGTCGATGCCTTCTTCGACGCCCGCATCGAGGACTCCGCCATTGCCTTCGACAAAGTCATCGAGGCCGTTCCCCAAGCCAAACCTCAGCTCTGGCAGCGCGGTCTCACCCTCTACTATGCCAAACGCTACAAGGACGGCCGCGAGCAGTTCGAGACCCACCAAACTGCCAACTCCAACGACGTCGAAAACGCCGCTTGGCACTTCCTCTGTGTCGCCCGCCTCGAAGGCGCCGATGCCGCCCGCAAAGCCCTCATCCCTATCGAAGGCGACACCCGCGTCCCCATGAAACAAGTCCACGCTCTCTTCGCCGGAACCGGCTCCGTCGAAGCCGTCCTCACGGCAGCGGGCGAAGGCGACGACTCCCCCCGCCGTCGTAACCACCTCTGCTACGCTCACCTCTACCTTGGTCTTTACTTCGAAGCCCTCGGCGACGATACCAAAGCCAAAGATCACATCCTCAAAGCCGCCACCGACTACGAAATGGATCACTACATGGGCAAAACCGCCATCACCCATGCCAAAGTCCGCGGTTGGCTCCCCAAGTGACCCCTCCCCTCACTCCAACAGAAAATGCATCCCTCCCGCCATTCTTCCTTGCCGCTCCTACAAACGACCCCTTAGTATCATCTCATGTCGGCCGCACCCGGTTCGGATGAAAAGTTTTGGCATGCTGCCGCTCGCGGCCTGTCTCGCCGCATCCACTTCGGCTGGTGGTTGGATCATTGGTTGACACTCCTCATTCCCCTCAGCTTCGTCGGCGCCATCACCATCCTCGCCCTTCGCTACTGGCAAAACATCCCCACGCAGTTGGCACTGCTCGGTCTCGCCTCCGCTCTCCTCCTCTCATCGCTCGCCGCCTACCTTTGGATGCGCCGACACCGCGAGCCCTTAAACGCTACGCAAATTCGCCTTGAAGATGCCCTCGGACTCAAGGCCCGCCTCTCCGCAGCCGCAGTCGGCATCGGCCCCTGGCCCCCCGCCCGCTCTGACATCTCCCTCCCCGTCACCTACCGCCCCGGCCGCCCCCTCATCATGGTCGCTTCCGGCGCCGCCCTCCTCTCGGCCTCCCTCCTCATCCCCATCTCCCGCTCCCAGCCCGAAAAGCCCCGTGTCATCGAGCCTCCATCGGCCCTCCAAGAGGTCCAAGCCTGGCTCGACAACGTCAAAAAAAACGACGCCGCTAACCCCGAATCCATCGTACAGGTCGAAGAAAAAATGGCCGAACTCCTCCGGCGTCCCGCTCAAAATTGGTACGAACACGCCAGCCTCGAGGCCGCCGATCACCTCCGCGATGTCACCGCCGCCGACCTCCAACAACTCGCCCAAAACCTCGCCGACGCCGAACGCGCCACCAACGCCCTCGCCGCCTCCGCCGCCGGTTTCGGCATCCCCCAAGCCGCCAAAGACTCCCTTCAACAAACCCTCCAAAACGCCTCCCAATCCATGCAGGGCACAGGTATGCAACCCGGCGGCGACCTCATGGACGCACTCAAAAGCATCGACACCTCCCAGCTCTCCAGCATGAGCTCAGACCAACTCAAAGACCTCGCCAAACAGCTCGCCCAGAACCAGCAATCCCTCCAGGAAGCCCTCAAGAACTCCCCCGGCCTCGACCTCTCCAACATCCCCGAAGGCCGCCCCGGCAAAGAAGAGGGCGAAGGTGAAGGCGACAAGCAAGGTCCGGGCGGAGGGGGACCCTCACGCGGCCCCGGCACCGCCCCCGTCACCCTCGCCTCCGAGGACACCCAGCTCGACACCAACAAAATCGAGACCCTCAAAAACCCCCTCGACCTCTCCCGCCTCGCCACCGGCGACGCTCTCTCCGTCACCAACGGCACCGCCAAAGTCGACCCCAAAAACTACCAAGGTCCCCAGCAGGGCGGCGCCACCGCCACCCCCGGCGATGGCGGCGCCGCCGTCTGGCAAAACACCCTCATCCCCGCAGAGCGCGAAACCCTTAAACGCTTCTTCAAATAGCATTCACCTTTCAAAGTTCAGCGTTCGAAGTTCAACGTTCAAAGTTCCCACCATGCACCATCCCCTCACCGACACCGAAGCCACCCAGGCAGCCTCCCAGATCGACCTCCTCCGCCAATCCCTTCGCAGCGTCCTGTTCGGCCAGGACGCTCTCATCGAAAACGTCCTCACCGGCCTCCTCGCCCGAGGCCACATTCTCCTCGAAGGCCTCCCAGGCCTCGGCAAAACCGAACTCGTCAAAGGCTTGTCGAAGTCCCTCGGGCTCGATTCCAAACGCGTCCAGTTCACTCCCGACCTCCTCCCCGGCGACATCACAGGCAATCCCATGCTCCAGGAGACCGACACCGGTCGCCGCTTCATCTTCCAACCCGGCCCCCTCTTCGCCAACCTCGTCCTCGCCGACGAAATCAACCGCGCTTCCCCCAAGACTCAATCCGCTCTCCTCGAAGCCATGCAGGAGCGCCGTGTCACCGTCATGGGCGAGACCCATTTTCTCCCCGACCCCTTCTTCGTCCTAGCCACCCAGAACCCCATCGAACTCGAAGGCACCTACCCACTCCCTGAGGCCCAACTCGACCGCTTCCTCTTCAAACTTGAGGTCCGTGCCAACAACGCTGCCACCCTCGAACAAATCGTCCTCAATCGCGAAATCGGCGTCGAACCCCAAGTCTCCCAAGTCCTCTCCCAAGAAAACCTCACCACCCTGCTCGACCTCGTCCGCCGCGTCTTCATGCCCGTCCCCGTCGCCAACTTCATCGCCCGCCTCGTCCACGCCACCCAACCCAGCCAACCACACTCCGGCGGCATTCACTACGGCGCCAGCCCCCGCGCCGCCCTTGCTCTCGCCGCCGCCTCCAAAGCCCGCGCCCTCATCGAAGGTCGCCTCAACGCATCCTACGAAGACGTCCGCCACGCCGCCCCCCCCGTCCTCCGCCATCGCCTCCTCCTCGACTACCGCGCCAAACTCGAAGGCCTCACCCCCGACCTCCTCATCACCCGCCTCCTCGAACATACCCCCGCCCAGGACGCCCCCCTCCCCACCACCCTCAAAGCCGCTAAACTCTAACCTGTTCTACTCCTCATCACCGACCCCTCCCCGTCTCTGCAATGCGGCTCCTTCTCCTCCTCTCCATCGTCCTCATCTCACCCTCGCTCCATGCCGCCGGCGGCTTCGCCCACAGCGTCTCCATGGATCCCGAAACTCGGGATAGCATCTCCGTCTCCTCACCTTTCAACAACATCCCAACCGTCGGCTTCATGCCGCTGCACATCTCCATAGACAACCGCTCCACCGAAGACCGGCAGTGGTCTCTCGACCCCCAAACCAGACTACTCAGCGGCGACTGGATCACCGCCTCATGGACCTTTCCCGTCAAAGCCGGATCCAAAGCCGAGTTCGACATCCTCGTCCCCTTAAAGTCCAACAACTTCAACTACCGATGGGGCGCTCAACTTTCATGGACCGGCCCTGACGTCGACTCCCCCATGATGCAACTCCCCCAGACCAGCAACAACTCCAGTTCCTCCAATACCCCCTTCCTCGCCTTCTCCGACTCTCTCCACGCCAAACACTGGGGCACCCTTCAAGCCTCCGACTCCTCCCTCGTCTCCACCTCCGTCGACCTCTCCCAAGCCCCCTCAGACTGGCGCGCCTACATCGGCATCGACCAAATCTGGATGACCGCCCAAGAATGGCTCACCTTCCCTGCCGACAAAAGACAAGCCCTCCAGCAGGCCCTCACTCTCGGCGCCGACATCGCCTTCGTCTGCAAAAACAGTGACGAGGCATCCCTCATCCGCCAAACCTTCAACCGCACAGACACCACCGCCTCTTGGAAGGTCGGCTCCAGCCACGTCGACCTCCTGCTCGAAGGAACCGACACCACCACCCGCATCCAAAACCTCCTCCGCAAAACCGACGCGAAATCCGCCCTCATCGAAGACCACCGACTCTCCAGTTACCTCGACAAGGCCGTTGCCCAGATCGGCACCGCCGGTCCCCTCGTTCTCATCTTCATCATTCTCTTCGGCATCGTTGCCGGCCCGGTCAACCTCTTCATCCTTGCACCCTCCGGACGCCGCCATCGCCTCTTCATCACCACCCCCATCATCTCCTTCATCGGCGCCCTCATCCTCGCCGCCGCCATCTTCATCCAGGATGGCACCGGCGGAAGCGGCACCCGCCTTCTCCACGTCCAAGTCCTCCCAGACCAAAAACAACTCGTCATCCAGCAGGAGCAAGCCTCACGCACCGGCCTTCTATTCAGCACCTCCTTCACCCCCCCACCCGGCACCTGGGTCCAACCCCTCCTCAGCAACAACCTAGGCCCCCAGTTAAACCGCTCCAACAACTCCTTCTCCATCGACTCCTCCGGCACCTTCTCAGGCGAATGGTTCCGCAGCCGCACCCGCCAAAATCACCTCGTCACCTCCGTCCGCCCCTCCCGCGCCGCCATCGAATTCACCCCTGGCCCAAGCCCCTCCATCGTCTCCTCCATCGAAGTCGAACTCTCCACGCTCCTCATCCTCGATCCCCAAGGCAATTCCTGGACCGCCTCCAATGTCCGCCCCGGCGAGCGCACCCCACTCATCCCAGCCGCACCCGACGCCTCACGCGATTCTTGGACCCAGTTCATCGCCGACCACCAGCTCAAAAGCCTCCTCGAATCCACTGCCACCAGCGTACTCCCCCAAAACACCACCTTCTACGCCACCACCACCAACCCCGGCTCCCTCCCCATCGAAACCCTCCCCTCCATCCGCTGGACCACCCCCATCACCCTCATCTCCGGCCCCCTATCCCTCAAATAGCCAACAAAGAGAATGAAATCCCGTTAATCCCGAAATCCTGTCAAATTCCTCGCCTCTCCCACCCCAAAAATGTCCGCCCCAGAACCCATCGTCGAAGTCCGCGACCTCGACCGCCGCTTCGCCCAGGTCCACGCCGTCAAAGGCATCTCTTTCGACATCCTTCCCGGCCAGGTCGTCGGTTTCATCGGTGCCAACGGCGCCGGCAAAACCACCACCATGCGCATGATGGCTACCCTCGAGCGACCCAGCGGCGGCAGCATCCGCATCGCCGGCCATCACGTCGTTCGCGAACCCGCCGCCGTCCGCCAAGTCATCGGCTGGATGCCCGACAACTACGGAACCTACGCCAACATGAACGTCTTCGAATACCTCGACTTCTTCGCCCGCGCCTATGGCCTCCGCAGCGCCCAACGCCGCGCCCGGGTCGAAGAAATCCTCGACTTCGCCGACCTCACCCCCCTCGCCGACCGCCCCATCAACAAACTCAGCAAAGGCATGGGCCAGCGCCTCTGCTTTGGCCGCATGCTCCTCCCAGACCCCCAGTTCCTCATCCTCGACGAACCGGCCGCCGGCCTCGACCCCAAAGCCCGCATCGAATTCAAGAACCTCGTCCGCATCCTCGCCCAACAAGGCAAAACCCTCTTCATCTCCTCCCACATCCTCTCCGAACTCGGCGAAATGTGCGACACCCTCCTCTTCATCGACTCCGGCAAAATCGTCTACCATGGCGCCGCCGAACAACTCCGCCGCGGCAACCAAACCACCCCCAACGGACTCGCCTCCACCGTCCAAATCATCGACATCTCCCTCACCGGCGACCCCGCCTCTCTCCTCGACTGGCTCTCCCTTCGCCCAGGTATCAAACTCCTCGACAAACGCCGCGACGGAGCCCGCCTCGAACTCTCCGCAGGCGATGATGAAGCCCTCGCCATCCTGCTCAAACAAATGATCACCGACGGCCTCCCCCTCACCGAATTCCATCGCGTCGAACGCAAGCTCGAAGACGCCTTCGTCGACATGGTGCGCGGCCTCCAAACCCCGCCGCCCCTCCCCGGCCTCAACCTCCCATCCTAGCGCCCCCTGAACGCCAACACTCCCATCACCAGCGAATGGCCGGACTGGATGAACCCCATCCTCGTCAAAGAACTGCGCCAAAGCCTACGTAGTCGCTGGTTTGAAATCATCTTCCTCTGGCTCTGCTCCAGCCTCACCCTCATCACCGCCGTCGGCTCTTCCATCAACGCCCCCAACGGCACCACCATCTGCTTCTGGATCGCCGTCGCCAGCACCTTCCACATCCTGCTCCCTTTCCGCACCATCCTCTCTGCTCACCATGATCGCCAACGCGGCAATTTCGAACTCATCCGCGTCGCTGGCATCACTGCCGAAAAACTCACCAACCAGCGCATCACCGCCCTCCTTTTCCACACCCTCACCCTCGCCAGTCTCGTCCTCCCCTTTGTCGTCCTCCGCTATTTCCTCGGTGGCATCGAACTCTACAGCGAACTCACCTATCTCCTCCTTCTCACCCTCAGCGCACCCGTCGTCGGCAGCGTCTTCCTCTGGCAGGTCACCACCGGCACCATCGGACGTTTCCTCATCTCCATCCTCCTCTGTTTCCTCCTCCCTCTCTACGAATTCTTCACCGTCGCCTCCGCCTTCGGTTCTGGAGCCGCCGCCGGCGCCCCTTTTGTCGTTTGGATCTTTGTCTCCATCATCGGTACCATGATCGCCCAAGCCTTCGCCTCCGAAGGCTTCATCCTCCACTCCCTCACCTCCAATCCTTAACCCACCGCTTTCACCCTCCCCCTCTTTCACCGTTCAAAGCCCCTCCGCCCTCATGCCCGCCACCACCGCCCCCATTCTCCCTTCGAACGACTTCCCCGACTGGCTCAGCCCCATCGTCGTCAAAGAACTCCGCCAGGGCCTCAAAAGCCGCGCCTTCGTCTCCATCGCCACCATCCTCCAGGGCGGCATGGCCTTGATGTTCGTCCTGGCCGCCCTCAGCCACATGAGCCCCGGTGGCAGCGGCGTCGATACCCTTAGCGGCTTCTTCTGGTTCATGCTCTGGGTCCCTCTCATCTTCGTCATGCCCGGTCGCGCCCTGCAAGCCATCGCAGAAGAAACCAAAGTTCAGACCCTCGAACTTGTCCAAATGACCCGCATGCAGTCCCTCCGCATCGCCTTCGGCAAATGGCTCGCCCTCACCGTTCAAAGCCTCCTTCTCGTCCTCGCCATCCTCCCCCACTTCGTCCTCCGCTACTTCTTCGGCGGCGTCGACCTCGTCAATGACTTCACCAGCCTCCTCTTCCTTTTGGCCTTCTCCATGGTCCTTACCGCCTCAGGCCTCGCCGCCTCCACCCTGAAGCCCGGCCTCCGCATCGTTCTCGTCATCGTTTCCGTCGGCTTCTTGCTCATCGGCGGACAGGTCTTCGCCATGATCTCTGCCTTCGGCGTCGGCGGCCCCTTCGGTGGCTTCAGTTGGCCCAATTCACCCTGGCTCGGCAGCCTCGCCGCTATCCTCCTCGTCGCTGCCTACGTCACCTTCTTCCTCCTCCAGGCCGCCGGCCATCTCTCCACCCAGGTCGAAAGCTACTCATCAAAAAAACGCTCCCTCGCACTGCTCTCCGTCTTTGTCATCCTCCTCGCCTGGATCCTCTTCACCCAGTCCATCATCGACCTCCGCATCCTCGCTCTCCTCACCCCTCTCGTCCTCTGGTCCGTCGCCGAAGCCCTTGTCGAACTCAACGACCCAGACTGGCTCATCGGCCATCGTCAACCTCTCTGGAATCTCCCTTTCCGCCCCGGTTGGTCCGGTGGCCTCTTCTTTGCCCTCATCATCTTCGCCATCATCTTCGCCGGTGTCCTCCTCGGTAGCCAACCCCAAGACCTCGAAACCCTCCGAAAAAGCTTCGTCATCTTCATCGGCGCCGTCATCACCCCAGCCCTCTTCCTCATTCGCATGCCCCGCATCAAGCAGCGACTCCTCTTCTATTGGCTCATCCACCTCCTCTTCGCCCTCGCCTTCGTCGTCGCTCTCCTCATCTCCACCCGACCCGGACTCAGCGATGAAATCGCCCTCGCCTACCTCGCCCCGCTCCCACCCGCCACCGCCCTCGCCTGCATCGAACAGGAAATGGACATCGACTTCATCCGCACCGTCTTCCCCGTCACCGCCACCGTCACCACCATCCTCCTTGCAATCTTCACCCTCTCCGCCCTGCTCGCCCTACGCCCCAAATCATCGGACGCCTCCATCCCCTCCTGACACCCGCTCCGCCGCCTCCGCCAGTTCCCCATCCAGTCCCGTCAGCCCCTTTGGACGGTGAGTCGTCGATCGCACCCGAACCTTCCGCCAACCCACCACCAATTCGGGATGATGATCCATAGCCTCCGCTTCCATCGCCAACCGCCGGACAAACTCGATCCCATCCAAATACGACCCAAACTCAAACACCCTCTCCAGTCCATCCTCCACCCTCTCCCATCCTGGCAACCGCGCCAACAAAGCCGCCACCTCCTCCTCATTCAACAAACGTCGCCGATCCATTTCACTCATCCCCTACCCAAAGCCAGCACCACCACCACACACAAGCCGAATCCACCATCGGCTCGCAATATCCCGGCCCAAATCACGTCCTCTCACCATGCCTGATCTCTCCCGCAGACACGCCGTCAAACTCGGCCTCAGCAGCCTCGCCGCCATCGGCACCAGCCGCGCAGACTCCCCACCTGCCCCTCATCCCTTCCTCACACCCGCCACCGACTTCGAAGACGTCTCCCGCGGCACCCCCAAACCCCACACCCTCACCGGCGATGCCCTCCTCCGCGCCCGCCTCACCCCCGACACCTGGCGCCTCCACATCGATATCGACCCCACAACCACCGATGTCGTCACCCAGAAAGCCCAGATCGAAACCCCCGTCACCCTCGACTACCCCACCCTCCTCGATCTCGGCAAAAAGCACCGCGTCCTGTTCCTCAAAGCCATGCAGTGCCTCAACATCGCCAACCCTCTCGGCCAGGGCCTCTGGGAAGGCGTTCCTCTGCGCGATGTCCTCCGCCTCTGCGGCCCCATGTCAAACGTTCGCCGAATCTACTTCTGGGGCTATCACAACGACGACCCCAAACAGCGCTTCCAGTCCTCCCTCAGTTACACTCAGGTCATGGAGACACCCCCCGGCGAGCTCCCCGTCTTCCTCGCCTACAAACTCAACGGCGAACCCCTCTCCCTCGAACGCGGCGGCCCGGTTCGCATGGTCGTCCCCTGGGCTCACGGCTTCAAATCCATCAAATGGCTCCAGGAAATCCGCCTCACCAACCTCTACCAATCCAACGACACCTACGCCGAAAAAAACAACGACCCCGAATCCCACCTCAAAACCGCCGCCTACCTCGACCCCGTCGCCCCAGGTAACCCAGCCTGGGTCCGCGGCCTCGCCATCAGCGGCTTGTCCGGCCTAGCCCGCGTCGAATACTGGGTCCGCCCCGCCGGCCCACCCCTTACCGACACCGACCCCGCCTGGGAAGCCGCCAACTGGAAACCCTGCACCCTCGCCCCTCCCCCGGATTGGCCCGCCATCCTCCCCAAAGGCATCGCTGCTCGCGACATCCTCGGCTTCGACAAAACCACCGGCCAGCCCCTCACCTGGCCCCTCCGCTACAGCATGGTCAGCTACTCCGCCGCTCTCCACGGCCTCCAGCCCGGCAAATACGAGGTCCGCACCCGCACCATCGACCTCAACGGCTA